>JAMCVK010000020.1 GCA_023475225.1 Chloroflexota bacterium | reverse complement strand
AAGTCAGGATAATCATCGCCCTGGCTTGCTCTCAATGTAAGGAACGCAACTATACAACGACCAAGAATAAGAAGAATGATCCGGACCGTCTGGCGTTGAGGAAGTATTGCCCACGTTGCCGGGTTCATACAGTGCATAGAGAAACAAGATGAGAACTCTTGCAGAGGGAAAATGGGTGATGTAGGTGCCATCCTCTCCCCAATAAGAGCACGAGGAACATAAGGCCTACCCCAGACAATTATCGTCTGTTAACCTTCTGAGTATGAAAGGTGAGGGGACAAAGCGGAGAGATAAGGCACCCCAGAGGAGGACCAGCCATTGGCAACGAAGGTGAAACCGACCAAGGCGACCGTAGCGGTGGAAAATCGTTTCAAGAGAGTTATCCGGGAGACAAGAGCAGAGCTTCGGAAGATCGCCTGGCCGACGCGTGATGAGGCTACCAACTTGACG
Source organism: Chloroflexota bacterium (assembly GCA_023475225.1). Classification (NCBI taxonomy): domain Bacteria; kingdom Bacillati; phylum Chloroflexota; species Chloroflexota bacterium. The sequence continues at coordinate 41,805 of JAMCVK010000020.1, read as the reverse complement.
ATCATCGTGATCGCCATCTCCATCGCTGTTGGCCTCTTCTTGGGCGGTGTTGATTACGTTCTTAAGAAGATATTCGAATTATTGTTCACTGGATCTTAAGGAGGAATGGACTAATAATCCAGAGATTTATGGAACAGCAGTTGAGGGAAGAGGCACAAGAACGTCAGGCGGAAGGGGAATCAGCACGGTGGTATGTCATCCACACCTACTCAGGTTACGAGAATAAGGTGAAGACGAATCTTGAGCACCGCATCGCTTCTATGGATATGGCCGATAAGGTCTTTCAAGTGGTCATCCCTATGGAGGACGAGATCGAGATTCGGAACGGGCAACGGCGTACCGTACAACGCAAGGTGTTCCCTGGCTACGTGCTCGTTAAGATGATAATGACCGAGAGCTCCTGGTATGTCGTGCGCAATACGCCTGGCATAATCGGGTTTGTGGGGTCTGGTAACAAGCCGATTCCTCTGCGGGACGAAGAGGCAGAGGATATTCTAAAACAGATGCGGGCAGAGGCACCACGAGTTAAGATCAGCTTTAATCGAGGACAGCGTGTACACATCATCGACGGTCCTTTCGTCGATTTCGTCGGCGTAGTGGATGACGTTAACCAAGAGAAAGGTAAGCTCCGCGTCCTTGTCTCCTTCTTTGGTCGAGAGACCCCCGTTGAGCTCGATCTCCTACAGGTGGAGAGGCTTTAGGAACGCAACTCTAGGAGAAAAATGGCAAAGAAAGTTAAGGCGATAGTTAAGCTACAGATTCCAGCCGGCAAGGCTACCCCGGCCCCACCGGTGGGACCGGCCTTGGGACAACACGGGATCAACATAATGGCCTTCTGTAAGGACTATAATGAGCGCACGGCGGCTCAGTCTGGGACGATCATCCCAGCTGAGATAACCATCTTTGAGGATCGCTCTTTTAGCTTTGTAACGAAAACGCCGCCTGCTGCTGATCTACTGAGACGGGCAGCCGGTGTTGAGAAGGGTTCCGGTGCGCCCAATCTTACCAAAGTGGGAACAGTATCACGCCAGAAAATTCGGGAGATTGCCGAGCTAAAAATGAGGGATCTCAATGCTAATGATCTGGTGGCAGCAGAGCGAATAATAGAAGGCACCGCCCGCAGCATGGGCATTGAGATCGTGGAAAAATAAAAATCATCTGATTGGCGTTTTCACGTCTCGCTTGTATCAGTGGGAGGGTTAATCCCGCTAGAACCACAGGGAGGAATAGCATGGCCAAACGGGGCAAGAAATATATCGAGGTAGCGAAATTAATCGAACCAGGTAAAGCCTATACACCAGCAGAAGCTGTAGAGCTGGCGAAACGGACATCGTACGTCAACTTCGATGCTACGGTGGAGCTGCATCTGCGAATGGGGGTAGACCCAAGGCATGCCGACCAGCAAGTGCGTGGTATCGTCTTCTTACCAAACGGCTTGGGCAAGCAGGTACGAGTGCTCGTCTTCGCTCAAGGTGAAGCGGCTAAGATAGCCGAGGAAGCCGGTGCGGACCATATAGGGAGTGATGAACTGGTCAAGCGGATCGAGGAGGGTTGGTTTGATTTCGACATAGCCATCGCCACACCGGATTTGATGAGTAAGATCGGTCGACTGGGTAAGCTGCTGGGACGTCGCGGCTTGATGCCTAACCCAAAATCGGGCACTATTGCTGCCCAAGCAGACTTGCCCAGGGTAATCAGCGACACCCGGAAAGGCCGTGTGGAGTTTAAACTGGATAAGACGGCCCTCATCCATGTGCCAGCAGGCAAGGTCAGTTTCCCCCCGGAGAAATTACTGGAGAATATCGGGGCTGTTATCGACGCCTTGCAGAAGGCAAGGCCAAGCGGAGCAAAAGGGCAATACATTAGGAGCGCAACCTTGACAACGACGATGGGCCCTGGAATCAAGATTGATCTCTCTAAACTGATTGCTTTGGCTGCAGTGGCCTAGGCGGGGGGAGAGGATATTCCAGATTAGAAACTGCCGAATAACAGGGGTTCCAAGGGGGCACAGTCCGCCTGCGGCGGATCTGGGGATGTGCCCTCCTTCCGCAGGAAGGACAACCTTGAATCCGCCTTCAGTGGATTTGGGGAGACATTCAACACTTTCAGAATAAATAAAGAAGCCATAGACAGCAGGTGTGCCTTAGAGCACTTAATCACAGTCCTGCCGAGGCCATCAATGGTTATCCGTCATCAGCGTGAGCTGATCATTGATTTCCAAAACCTCGTGCTCTATGGCAACGAGGTTTTTTGTTAAGAGGGGAGTGGACAATATGGCTACGGTCAAAAAGCGTGAGCTAAAAAGCGAGGTAGTCAAGGATCTGACAGAGAAAATAACTCGTAGCACGGCGGCATTCCTTACAGATTACCGTGGTCTGAGTGTAGCTGAGATGAATGACTTGCGCCGCAAGCTCCATCGCTTAGGCGTCGAGTATCAAGTGACCAAAAATACACTGACCCGTTTTGCAGCTGAAAGGGCTGGCGTGGCTGATCTGGACACGTTGCTGATGGGGCCTACAGCCATCGCTTTCAGCTACAAGGATATAGTTGAACCAGCTAAGGTGCTCCTGGATTGTGCTCGGAATTACAAGACATTCACTATCAAGGGCGCTTTACTGGGTGGCAGGGTGATTGACCCAAGCGCGGTTGAGGTCTTGGCCACTCTTCCTCCACGAGAGGTGTTACTGGCTCAGGTGTTAGCTGGGATGCAGGCTCCATTAACCGGGCTGGTGAACGTACTCAGCGGGACCATACGTGGCCTGATGTATGTGCTTCAAGCCCGAGTGAGTCAGCTTTCGTCTGGTAGCTAAAAAGGGATAGCCCAGAAGGGGGCCAATCCCCCTTCTGGGAGTCCTTTGAAGAAGGCTAGGGCTCCGCCTCAAAGAGTCTTCGACCTAGCCTCTATCCCCCCTTCTCCCGCTTCGCAGGAGAAGGGGGGATAGAGAGCATTCCCAAACATAGAGTTTATGGCGATAAATAATGGCGCCATTGGCGCCACAGAGGGAGGTAACAACATATGACTAAGGAAGAAGTAATCCAGGCCATCGAGCAGATGACCGTCCTTGAGCTCTCCGAATTGGTGAAGGCACTGGAACAAAGGTTTGGGGTGACCGCTGCTCCTGTGGCTACAGCCGCAGCCACAGTGGGGCCCGCGGCCGCTGCGGCCCCCACGGCTCCCCCAGTAGAGGAACAAGTAGAATTCACTGTCATCCTCAAGGAGATCGGGCCCAATAAGATCAACGTGATTAAAGCGGTGCGGGAAATAAATCCCGCCCTGGGGCTGAAAGAAGCCAAGGATCTCGTGGAGGCTGCACCCAAACCAGTGAAGGAGGGCGTGAACAAGCAAGAGGCTGAGACGCTGAAGAGCAAACTTGAAGCAGCGGGTGCAGTTGTCGAGGTGAAGTAGTTTCACCACCACTCGGGTGCTCGCCCCATATTCCTGGGGCGAGCACCGCAAAAGGGAAGACAAGTCCTTTGCCCTTCTTATCTAATTGTGATGGCTAGGCATAACCCAGCCCACAGGGAGGATATTCCCGTGGATTGGAAAAGTACCTTGGCAGAAACCATTAACGGTTTGAGGCCAAGCAGCGAGGCGAGGGAATGACCAGCAAACCTGAGAGAAAAAGACTCATTGTGGCCATCTCCGGAGCTAGCGGGGCAGTCTACGGCAAGACTCTGCTCACTATCCTACAGGACAAGAAGATCGAGACGCACCTTATCGTATCTGAGGTTGGACAAGGAATCCTGGAGTATGAAACCGGGACGACGCAGGAAGAGATCAGGGGACTGGCAACCTATTGGTACGATATAAGGGATTTGGAAGCCCCCATCAGTAGTGGCTCCTTTCATACCGATGGTATGGTGATCATCCCGTGCAGTATGCGGACTCTAGCGGCAATAAGCCATGGCTATTCCGATAACCTTCTGACGCGGGCCGCTGATGTGACTCTAAAGGAGCGCCGCAGCTTGATCGTCGTTCCACGGGAGATGCCCCTAAGCATTATTCATCTGGAGAATATGCTCTGCCTGGCCAGAGCAGGGGCGATCATCATTCCAGCCATGCCCGGCTTCTATATGCTGCCCCAGACCATCGAGGATATGGTCAGGCACGTTGTCGGTAAGGTACTCGATGCCTTGCGGATAGAGCATGCACTTTATAAGCGCTGGCGCAACGAGCAGCCCTCCTAGTTCTGGATATCTGCTGTGGAATCAGGTATGCAAGAGGAAGAACATATCTTCACGACCTCGGTAGGGGAGGGACGCCTGCAGGTGCGGGCAACAGCCATTCGCACGGCGAATGGCTTAATAGTCCATATTCTGGGTGGTGAGCATCCTCATATTGGCGCTGTGGCCCTGGCCATCCCTCGCCCTAGCCTGGCCGATCCGGCCAGGATGAGCGCCACAGCGTCGGTGCTAACCGTGATAGGACACAAAGAGGACGAGATCGTTAAGCCCATTTCAGAGAGCCTTGCAGCCAGACTGAACCAGGTCGTTGTGGTTGTGGCCGGTCTACACGTCGAAAGGGCTTCAGCATCGGAGATTCAGACCTTGATTCACCATAGTAAGGAAGCAGCAGAGGCGTTACTCGGCGAGGTCCAGAGAACTAGATAAAGCCCTGCTGCTTGATCCGATTGCTAAAGGCCTCTATGCTCTTGAGATCATTAAGGCTCAAGGACTCCGTATCCTTGCTGATCCGCTTAACTAAACCAGAGAGGACCTGTCCAGGTCCAACCTCAATGAAAGTGGAGACACCGGCATTGAGCATCTCAGCTACTGACCTTGTCCATTGAACAGAATAGCAGATCTGTTCGCGCAGTTCGCGCTGGATATCTTCCACATTCGTTATGGCTTTGCCCGTGATATTGGCTACGATCGGTATTTCTGCCTCGCGGAAGCGCAGCCGAGAGATCGCTTCGGCAAACTGGTCGGAGGCACGGCGCATCAGCGGGGAATGAGCAGCGATGCTGATGGCCAAACAGACGACCTTGCGAGCACCACGCGCCAGAGCCAGTTGCATCGCCTCTCTTAGGGCAGCCAGCTCACCCGAAATCACGGTCTGCCCGGGCGAATTGTAGTTGGCTGTACAGATCACTCCTTTTGTGCTAGCTGCCCGACAAAGTTCATCTACTATCCCATTATCCAGACCGACGACCGCGGCCATCCCCCCTGGCTTCTCCTCTCCCGATTCCTTCATCAGGCGTCCCCTTTCCCGTACCAGGCGCAAAGCATCCCCAAAATCGAGTGAGCCGGCAGCTACCAGAGCAGAGTACTCCCCGAGGCTATGTCCGGCGACAAAAAGAGGAGTCAAACGCTCGCTGAACGACCCCAGGCGCTCGCGCAAAGCGGCCAGACAAGCGATGCTGGCGGTGAACACCGCCGGCTGGGTATTGATTGTATCGTTGAGAACCTCCTCTGGACCCTCGAAGCAAAGCTTGGACAAGGCAATACCAAGGATCTCCTCAGCCTGCTGGAAGATGCTTCTTGCTGCCGGAGAGGACTCATAAAGGTCTTTACCCATCCCCACCCGTTGTGAACCTTGTCCTGGGAAAATGAAGGCGACGTTCATTTTAATCCTGTCGGTCAGTCCCATACGCATTACCTCCGTCAGTTCCTACATAGCCAGGCCACCGTCAACATTAAGGACCTGCCCAGTGATATAGCCTGCAGCCTCAGAAGCGAGGAAGGCTACGGCCTCGGCCACCTCTTGCGGAGCACCGAAGCGCTGCAAGGGTATTTGGCTGAGGATGCTCTCCTTCACCTTATCGGGCAGGGCGCTGGTAATATCGGTCACTATGAATCCAGGGGCGATGGCGTTGACGGTGATATTGCGCGAAGCGACCTCCCTGGCCGTTGTCTTGGTTAGTCCAATGAGACCGGCCTTGGCTGCAGCGTAGTTGGCTTGGCCCGGATTGCCTTTTAACCCAGCTACAGAAGAGATATTAATAATGCGTCCCCAGCGCTGCTTCAGCATAGGGCGAAGAACAGCCCTGGTGCATAAAAAGGCCCCTCGTAAGTTAGTACTGAGGACCGAATCCCAATCTTCCTCACTCATGCGCATAAGTAAGGCATCGCTGATGATGCCCGCGTTATTCACCAGGATATGCATAGTGCCCCACTTTTCTAAAAGTCTATTCGTTAGGCGTTCAACCTCCTCAGCCCGGCTGACATCTCCTTGTAAAAGGATCACTTCGCCCCCTTCTGCCGCGATACTCCCCGCCACCTCTTTAGCTGCCGACTCGCTTAAATGATAATTGAGGCCGATCTTGGTTCCAAGGCTGGCCAGTTTCAAGGCGATAGCGCGACCTATGCCGCGGGAGGCGCCAGTAATTAGAGCTACTTTCCCTTCATACCCCATCCATTCACCTTCCTAATAGACTGATCCTACGTAGCACACGACGCAAGCGTGAGCGAGCGCTGGACACTTCATCCCAATACCTGTATTGTACCGTTTTCCACCAAGGCAATGTGGGTACGAGCGGCGACACGCCCCACCGCACCACAGCCGCAGCCCAAGTAAGCCCAGCACCGAAGCCAACAAGAAGAAGATGATCACCGGTCTTCACACGCTGTTCACTGATAGCATCGCAAAGGGCGATAGGGATCGAGGCAGCCGAGGTATTGCCATAACGATCAACGTTAACATAGACCTTTTCGCCCGGTATCTTAAGCATCTTGGCCGCGCTCTGGATGATGCGTGCGTTAGCCTGATGGGGAATAAGAAGATCGATGTCGTCTGGAGAGAGTCCGGCATCCTTAATGGCTTGTAGGGCTGATTTGCACATAGCGTTAACGGCGAACTTGAAGACCTCATTACCAGCCATTTTCATATAATGCAAACGATTCTGCACAGTCTCCTGGCTCGCTGGATGGCGACTCCCTCCAGCCGGAACCTGGAGCAGACTACCACCTGAGCCATCAGAACCGAGCACAGAGGAGAGTACACCAGTGGGCAAATCTGTCGCTTGTAGGAGAACAGCGCCAGCCCCATCGCCGAACAGAACACAGGTATTACGATCGGTCCAGTCCACGATACGGGAGAGCGTATCCGCCCCGATGACCAAGATATTGTTATATTGGCCGGCAGCAATCAATCCGCCGGCCATGCCCAAGCCATAGACGAATCCGCTACAGCCAGCATTAAGGTCAAGCGCTCCGGCCTGGGTTGCCCCCAGAGCGTCCTGTACCAGGCAGGAGGTAGCCGGAAAGAGATAGTCTGGGGTAACAGTGGCGACGATCACAAGTTCAATCTTAGAGGGATGAATATCGGCCATCTCAATAGCCGCACGGGCAGCCTTGATAGACAGGGTAGAGGTGCTCTCCTTATCGTCAGCAATATGACGCTCGACGATGCCTGTACGGGAGAGGATCCAGTCGTCAGACGTATCGACCATCTTTTCCAGATCGGCGTTGGTTAACACTTTAGAGGGGACGTATCTGCCCCAACTCACGATCTGGGCGTAGCTTTTCAATCGTTATCCTCCCGCTTACTAGCCTATTCGAACTTGCGGAAGATGACGCATGAGTTATGTCCACCCAATCCCATCGAGTTTGATAGGGCTACATTTATTTTGGCTGGGCGGGCGACATTCGGAACATAGTCTAAATCGCATTCAGGATCGGGGTTCCGGTAATTCATCGTCGGTGGAATAATTTGGTCACGAATAGCCAAGACACAAGCCATACCCTCGACCGCCCCGGCAGCACCCATCATATGCCCAACCATCGATTTGGTAGAACTCACTGCCAGGCGATAGGCGTGTTCACCAAAGATTGTTTTTATCGCCACTGTTTCCAGTTTATCATTTAGGGGGGTGCTGGTTCCGTGAGCGTTGATATAATCGACCTCCTCGGGTCTTATACCCGCCTTACGCAAGGCCATTTGCATAGCCCGTGCCGCACCCTCACCCCTCTCAGCCGGGGCGGCCAGATGGTAAGCATCAGCTGTAGAGCCATAGCCGATCACTTCAGCGTAAATGCGGGCCTCTCGGGCCCGAGCGTGTTCCAGTCTCTCCAGGATGAGAATAGTCGCCCCCTCCGACATAACGAAGCCAGATCGAGTGAGATCGAATGGGCGAGAAGCTGTCTCAGGAGCATCGTTGTCAGCGGCTAAAGCGCGCATGACGATGAATCCGGCCAACACGAGAGGGACAAGAGCCGCATCAGTACCACCTGTGACGACCACATCGGCATCGCCACGCTTGATCAATTCTGTAGCCTCACCGATGGCATTTCCTCCGGTAGCACAGGCCGAAACGACGGCCAGGTTCGGCCCCTTTATCCCCATCGAGATGGCTACCTGCCCAGCCGGCGTATCAGGGATCATCATTGGCAGGAAGAAGGGGCTGACACGTGTTGGCCCTCGCTCCTCCAAGACCTTCTGCTGTTCAAGCAGGGTACGTATACCACCGACTGCGGTGCCAATGATGACACCAATATTTTCGCTATTACTGGGATCAATAGTCAATCCGGCGTCTTTAAGCGCCTCCTGGGTGGCTACGACGGCGAACTGCACACAGCGGTCCATCCGCCTGGCCTCTTTAGGTTCGATGTAGTTTGTGGGATCAAACCCTTTGACCTCACCAGCGATCTGCACGCTGAACGGGGATGGGTCAAAGAGAGTAATTCTGGCCACACCAGATTTCCCGTTGATCAGTGCAGCCCAGGTCTGTTCGACGTCATCACCAACAGGGGTCACCGCCCCCAACCCAGTAACTACCACACGTGTGGCCAAATCCCGTACCTCCCAAGCGAGTTATCCAAGATATCTATTAAAAATAACACCAGAGTTGGCCAAAGGATACGCCCCCTTGATCGGCTAAAGGTGGCCGAACTTCTCCCTCAGGTGTTATTTGATGCATCCATCCTTTTACGCAATGAGTATAGGTTACGGGGATGATGATTGCAAGCATAGTTGCAACCATCGGTTGGCTTTGCTATAATGCGTGCAGAGGGCCAGGATGGCCCGCCGGCCTATTTGACAACCAGGCGTGTGCAAAACGACAAAGACAGCCATCTGTTCCCTGTGGTGAAAGAGGAGGCGTGGTGTAGCGGCCTAACATGCAGCCCTGTCAAGGCTGAGATCGCGGGTTCGAATCCCGTCGCTTCCGCCAATACTAAACAGCCCGTCATCGGTTTCTACCGTCATCGGTTTCTACAAAGCATGGAGACTGACGGAACAGAGGTATGAACACCGCTCTGGATTTCAGGGCGGTTGAGTGGGCGACATCATTGGGTTTCGCAACATTGCCGTTCACGAGTACTTCGCTGTGGATTGGTCCATCGTCTGGGTGGCGGCAACGCAAGATGCTCCTGACTTGCGACAAAAAGTCGCCGCCAAGATCCTTGCAGAGGAATACTCTGGCGGTTGAAGCCTAGCGAAAGGCGAGTGTCTTCAGCCGGTCTTCCCCAAAGGGGCTTTCTCAGCGACGTACGTTGACTATGACCAGGGTGATACTGTCAGCCGTCGGCGACCCTTTACTATCCAGGAGGGGCAGGCGCTGCCCGCTTATGGGATCATACATCCCGACCTTCAGTTCATACTCCCCCGCTGGCGTATCGGGCCACGTGGGAATAATATACCTGTCCATCACCACCTCACCCGGGTGCCAGCGCCGGGTAGGATAAGCCCAATCCACCGGCACAGCGTCTTTCTGCGCCCAGATGCGCCCCGAGCCATCTTCGAGGTGGGTGAAGACCTTGTAATCGTCCTCCATCCTTTGGACAGCCTGCCAGTATATGGTCAGGGGGATGGGCTCTCCAGGACTTATAGCCAATTCCTCTCCGGCCGCCAGCCCATGCGCCCCTTGGCCTATATCGAAACCTCTCAAAATGACTTGGCCGCCGAGGACAATCCAAAGGGGGTGCTGACTGTGGGAGAGGAGGCTGACAGGGGTTTCGTAGAGGTCCAGGCGCAGCCCACGGAAGGCGGCCTCGCCGACCTTCAAAATTCGGTGGTCCAGCCAGCCCTCGACCAGGCCACCGGCATCCCAGCTCAGCGTCCTCACCGGCACCAGCCATACCCGCTTCCTTCCTCCTATCAGGGTAACTAGCTCCTCATCTGTCGCCAGCTCATCTACTGGCCACCTGGAAGGGAGCACCGTGATATCGCCCTCCCGGCCGTGAGTCTTCCAGTAGTAGACCAGGCTCGGGTCGGGGTAGTTGAGGATGATGGCATCCCCTTCTTGGAAGTGGGAGACGAGATACTCGGCCGCAGAGCGCCAGTCGGGACTTTTGGCGAAGGCCTCGTCGTAAAAGAGATTATGGACAGAGATGCCACTGGCGACAGCAACAAAGGCCAATCCCACAAAGGGCCAGGCCCTCGAGCGTAAGCCCCCGGCCAACGCACAGCCCAGGATAAGGTAGTAGGCTGGAGTAGCCACCAGGAGGTAAGTCTCGTTAAAGACTGGCTTCAGGCGGGAGGCGAGGAAAACACCCAGGATGGGCACGGCCAGGTAGAGAGCCGCCGCCGCAAGAGAGGGCGCCCTGCCCATGGCAGCCCTCCAGAATCCAATTACGAAAAGCAGGCCGAAGCCCCAGGCAAACCCCGTGGCTAAGCCCTCCTCAGCCATCCGTCCGAGGCTGAAGACGCTCAACAGCCGCTGCAACATTGAGATGAATTCTGGGGAATCGCCCGTTCCCCCATAGCTCCATATGACCGGAACGGATGCCACTAGCCAGGGCAAGTAAAAGATGGCGATGGCCCCCTGGGCTGCCAGCCAGAGCGAGAGGGCAGGCAGGTCCCGGCGTAAGCGCAGGAGGGCCAGGAGATTATGAAACAGGATCACGAGGACAGCATAGTAATGGGTATAAAGGACCAGTGTTGCAAGGCCCACATATGAGGCTAGAAGGGTCCACCTGGGGAGATGGGCAGTGGCAGAGGGCATACCCCAACCGAGGGCTCTCACGCATACTACAGTGGCTGCCAGCCCCAAGGTGGAGTAGGCGGTATACATGCGGGCGTCCTGGGCATTCCAGAGGTGGAAGGGATTAATGGCCAGGATCCCCGCAGCGACCAGGCCCACCCTCTCCCCCAAAAGGGCCCTCCCCAGGCTGTAAAGCAGGGGGACCGCAAGCACATCAAAGAATACCGAGAGGAAACGGACCGCAAACTCGCTGTTTCCTGCAAGCTCCATCCAGAAGTGTAAGGCGAAGTAATAGAGGGGAGGGTGGGGCTCCCCGCTGAGCAATGCCCCTGTGATCTGCCCCAGGGACTGGGCCGAGAAGAGCACACTGAAGGACTCGTCACCCCGGAGGCTCTGAAAGTCAAGCCGGAAAAGCCGCAGGAAAAGGGCTAGCAGCAACAACAGGCAGACGAGGAGGCTGTTGCGCGAGGCCCTCAACCCGCACCGCAAACCATTTCTGCTCCGCGATACCACTCCGCCATCACCTCCTGCTCTAGAGGGGCTCTGTTCGCCTCTTCCTGGGTCGCTTCATTCTCCCTTTTTGGGTCGCAATTCGCTCTTGCAGTCGACTCCTCAAACGACGGGCATCCTCTCTAATAATGAGCTCCACTTCATCTTCTGTAGGCGAACCTGGCTGATAAGCCAGCTTTCGTTCAATAACCTCAAAAAGCTCGGAGTCGATCTCGTAACCATAGCTATTCCGTCCTAACGCCCTGGCCACCTTCGCCGTAGTTCCTGAGCCTAAAAATGGGTCTAACACCGTCTCACCCATGAAGGTAAAGAGCCTTATCAACCGCTCCGGAATCTCCTCCGGAAAGGCGGCGATGCCTTTCTCTATCCTCCCTTCCCGAGGCAAAACATTGGTGATGTCCCAAACACTAAGGTACCACTTCTGCGCTTGGTATATCGCGAGATCGATTCGGGAAGACTCTTTCACCTTGGGGTCCAGCTGACGCACATAGCTGTAATCAAACCGGCCCTTTTGAAAGATCAAGATGCTCTCCTGGATATTATCCAGGTAGAAATACATGGGGTAGGGATGACGAAGAGCCACACCACTTCTATGGCTGATCCTTACGTATCCTTCCGGCTTTCGCCAAACGATCTTATCCCGGTAACGAAAACCGTTATTCCGCATTATCCTAATCGTATCGGCTACAATCGGATACCTCTCCCCATCTACAAGCATATCATCAGTCACAAAGCAAACGATCCTTCCTGGGACAAGCACTCGATAGATCTCCTCAGAGAGGGCACCGAGCATCCCCAAGAATTCGTCATAGTCACAAAAAAGATAGGGGTAATCAAAGGGGGCATTATAATAAGGCGGTGAAGTAACCACCAGATGAATAGAGCCATCTGGGATCTCTGACATGTTCCGGCAATTGCCGAATATAACCCTATGCCACGTGTTCATCCCCTACATGATATAATTATTGTCAAACTTTTGCACTATAATCTTTCATCGGGCTCTACCTTAAGAGACGGCCGGTCTCAATAAAAAACGTTTTGAGCGATCCGTAGCTCTATCGTTCAGATGGGGTGTCTGATGGATAAAAGAGAAATGACAAAAAGTCAGCTTGTGGAAAAGCTACATCAGGTTTCACGTGGCGTCTCACGTCGCATAGGGCTCACCCCCGCCACAGAGGTACAGCTACCTGCCATAATCTTACTCGCCAGTCTCCGAAGCACCGCAGCGGAGCTGGCCCAAGCCGTCTTACAGGCTGGGGCTGACGCCCTGATCTGCCCTGGCCAATTGCCTGGGAAGGAGGACTCGACTATAGAAAGTCAAGCCTTCCACTCTCTGTTAGAGATCGCAGGCGACCGTCCCTGCGGGGTCACCCTGGAGGATACGCTAATAGACGCTTCCAAGGTGGAGCGACTTGGTACTCTGGGCTTGGACTTCGTTTGTTTCCGGGCCAATCAGGCTGCCGCCATCCTGCGCCTGTCTCATATCGGTAAGGTGCTTTCGATCGACCTATCCCATGATCCACGTCTGCTGGCCACCCTCAATGATCTGCCGATAGATGCCTTGCAGCTAAATGTAAACGAAGGACAGAATCGGCCTCCTATCCTAATAGTGCAAGACTTAATACGCTATCGGCAGGTTTGTGACGTCATCCGCAAACCAGTCCTTGTTTCCAGCCAAGGCGTCTTGCAGCCGGATGACCTGGTACAATTACGAGACCTGGGCATCGAAGGAGTGATCCTGGAAATGACACCCGGAATGAATGCCCAGGAGGCTGAAGCACGGGTTGCCTCGTTCCACACAGTCATCAAGGGACTGGGACGTCCTCTAGGTCGGACTCGCCTCGGTGATGTCCTTATCCCCCCAATTTCAGGCAGGCCACAGGAGGGAATACTCAAACCAGAGGCACCGGAAGAATAAATATTTTTCATGAGTCAACAGGATAGACCAGCACCATCATACTTGAAATTAGCTGCCAGCGGCGAGCTTCAAAAGCGTGTCCGCCAGGCGGTAGCTATGCTGGGGCGTTGCTACGTCTGCGCCAGGGTTTGTAAATCCGCTCGCCTGGCGGGTGAGTTGGGTAAATGCCGCACCGGACGATGGGCTGTCGTTTGTAGTTTTCATCCTCACTTCGGGGAAGAGCCTCCGCTCGTTGGCAGCCGTGGATCAGGTACCATTTTCTTCACCCATTGCAATCTGGCCTGCATTTACTGTCAAAACTATGAGATCAGTCATCTCGGTGATGGGGTAGAGGTAAGCGATGAACAGCTAGCGGCGATGATGTTGCAGCTTCAATATATGGGTTGCCATAATATCAACCTGGTGAGCCCGACCCACGTCGTTCCGCAGATCCTCTCCGCCCTCCAGATCGCCGTCGAGAACGGACTGCACCTACCCCTCGTGTACAACACGGGCGGCTACGACGCCATTCCCACGTTACGCCTGCTCGAAGGGATCGTCGATATCTATATGCCGGATATGAAATACAGTGATCCAGCCATCGCTGAGAGGCTCTCCGGAATAAAACACTACCCGACCGTGAACAGGTTGGTCGTAAAGGAGATGCATCGCCAGGTAGGGGATTTGGTCATAGACGATCAGGGCATCGCGGTACGGGGATTACTTGTCCGCCATTTGGTGCTGCCGAATGGGCTCGCCGGCACATCCGAGATAGTCTGCTTCCTAGCCGAGGAGATCTCCAAAAACACCTACCTGAACCTTATGGACCAATATAGGCCCTGTTACAGAGCCCACGAATACCCCCAGTTGAACCGACACCTAACGAGCGAAGAATATAGGCAAGCAGTACAGTTAGCCCTGCAATATGGACTGAGGCGATTAGATGCGCGGAGAAGCTGGGCCCTTTTCTGAATCGGCCAGAGTAGTGGTTAAGACACCCGCTCGAGATAGGCACCGCTTCGGGTATCCACCCGGACCACATCCCCAATGTTGACAAAAAGGGGTACCTGAATACGCCGTCCCGTCTCCAACGTAGCCGGCTTGCTACCACCAGAGGCTGTGTCACCCCTCACGCCAGGTTCAGTTTCAACCACCTGTAAATCAACAGTCACTGGCAGCTCGATGCTTATCGGCGCCTCATTATAGGTCAACAGATCAACGACGAGTCCTTCCTTCAAGAAGCCCACATCATCGCCTAACTGTCCCCTGGGCAAGCCTGTCTGCTCGAATGTATCCACGTCCATAAAATAGTAATTCGCATCGTCATGATAAATGAACTGGACGCGGTGTCGATCTAGAAAAACCCTCTTAAATCTCTCGCTGGCCGGGAACGTGCGCTCGGCTGTGTAGCCAGAGCGAAGGTTTCTTAACTTCAAGCGCACGAGCGCACCGCCTCTCCCCATCTTAATATGCTGATAGTCAGCGATATTGAATAGCTGACCCTCTAACTCTATGGTGATACCCTTCCTAAGCTCACCCGCATCAATCATCCTCTCACCCCCTCCAATTTCCCTACTATCTATGTCTCCACAACCATCAGATTAGGGGCAGCCGTCAAAATCTCCACACCGTCCTCTTTTATAAGCACAAGATCCTCCAAGCGAACACCACCCCAACCCGGGAGATAGACGCCCGGTTCTACAGTAACAACCATCCCTGATTGTAGAACATCGCCGCTCTCTTTCCCCAGGGTGGGCGCCTCATGTATGGCCAGTCCAACGCCGTGCCCCAGACCGTGCCCGAACTCAGCCCCGTAGCCAGCCTCATCGATCAGGGAACGGGCCAAATTATCCACCTGCTTCCCGGTCAAGCCGGGCCGCATCCCCTGCAAAGCATTGGCCTGCGCTTGTTGAACCAGGTCGTAAATATCCTTGAACTGCGCCTCGGCCTTGCCCAGACAAAAAGAACGGGTCAGATCGGAACAATAACCGTTAACCCTGGCCCCAATATCAACGAAGGTAGGTTCACCACTTTGCATAGCTCTGTCTGATGGTGTAGCATGGGGAACAGCCGAGCCCGGCCCAGCCGAGACGATGGGTTGGAAAGAGCAATCATCGCCCCCATTCTCGCGCACAAACTTTTCTAGCTCCCACGCTGCCTGCTGCTCCGTCATCCCCGGCTTGATGAAACTGATGAGGTGTTGGAGGGCTGCATCAGCGATAGATGCCGCCTGTTTGATGGCAAGTATCTCTTCTGAATCCTTAAACATCCTGAGCTCTTCTACAAAGTTGGTGGTAGGAATCAGGTCACAGCGCTCTGATAGGCTGGCCTCCAGATCCTTATGTTGCTTGACAGTGAGATAACCGCTTTCGAACCCCAGTCGTCGCACGCCCTGCTCCTGCACCAAGGCGGGTACCCCCGGCAAGAGCTGAGAGGGCACCATGACCACTCCGAACCCCTCCACCTGATGGCAGGCCGCCTGGTAATAATTAAACCCTGTCAATAGTAACGCTTCAGCCCCAGTAAGCAACAGCCAACCCGCCAAACTGCCGGCTTCTAATTCACGAGCAGCAAAGCCACTCAAGTAATATCTATTCTCTGGCTGTGAGACCAGTATGGCCTCGAGATCGTTCTCCACCAGCTTGCGGCGCAGCAGCGCCAACCTACGCTCGATAATCGACCTATCCAAAGATAAACCTCGCATCCACTGGCCAAACAGAGCTTTAGCCCACTACGATGGGCTCCGCCTCAGGAAGCCCAGCAGTTACATAGCCACACTTAAGACACCGAATACCATCCTTACCGGCAAGCGTTAGCAGTCCACCACATTGCGGACATGGATCTGGTAAGGGCTTATTCCAGGCCCCAAATGAGCACTGAGGGTACCTGGAACAGCCATAAAAGGTACGCTTGCGCCGCGTCTTCTTTTCCACCAGGTCAGCGCCACACTCAGGGCATTTGACCCCAATCTTGACCGCCAATGGCTTGGCATTGCGACACCGAGGATAGTTCGCGCAGCCGATGAACTTGCCGAAGCGCCCATACTTGATGACCATCGAGCCACCACACTTCTCACAAATCTCACCAGTGGGCTCGGCCATCAGCTCCACCCGCTCCATCCGTTGCTCTGCCCTTTGGAGCAGTGCTTCAAAAGGAGTATAAAATTGGCGAATCATGTGCACCCACTGGCGCGCCCCCTGGGCAATCTCATCGAGCTGGGCCTCCATCTGGGCAGTAAAACTGACATTGATGATCTCCGGAAAGTGACCCACCAGGAGATCGTTAACGATAAAGCCGATGGATGTTGGGTTTAGACGCTTATCGATGCGCTCCACGTAACCACGTTCCTGAATGGTGGACAGAATAGGCGCATAAGTGCTAGGACGGCCTATGCCATACTCCTCTAAGGCCTTAACCAGGGTAGCCTCTGTATAGCGTGGTGGCGGCTGGGTAAAATGTTGTTCCGGTAAGAGCGCCAGCAAGTCGAGCAGTTCACCCTTAGCTAAAGGGGGCAACGCCTTTTGCTCGTTCTCGGCTTTATCCTCATCGCGGGCTTCCATATAAAGGACAGTGAAGCCAGGAAATTTGACTACTGAGCCAGTGGCTCGAAATAGATAACGCCTATCATGCGATCCATTGCTCGCCTGTATATCAATGGAGGTGCTCTCCATAACTGCGGCGGCCATCTGACTAGCCACCATACGCTGCCAGATTAGTCGATACAATTTATACTGATCTGAAGACAGATACGGCTTTATAGCCTCAGGAGAACGAGCGATGGACGTCGGGCGTATCCCCTCGTGTGCTTCCTGAGCTCCTTTTACCTTACCACGGAAGAACCGTGGCTTAGACGGCACATAGTTCTGACCAAAATGCTCAGTGATATACGACCTTGCTTCAGCTATGGCCGAGGGAGCAATATTAGTTGAATCCGTGCGCATATAGGTGATCAACCCGACATTGCCCTCTGCGCCGATCGGCAAACCCTCATAGAGCTGCTGGGCTACGGCCATCGTCTTCTTGGCCGTGAAGCCGAGTTTCCTGGATGCTTCCTGTTGCATCGTACTGGTGGTGAAGGGTGGCGCCGGATTTCGCTG
The DNA here is from genome assembly GCA_023475225.1 of Chloroflexota bacterium. Taxonomy (NCBI): domain Bacteria; kingdom Bacillati; phylum Chloroflexota; species Chloroflexota bacterium. Next base: position 24,439 of record JAMCVK010000020.1, on the reverse strand, counting down.
TACATCTTTCTTCCTGACCTCAGCTACGATATAGCTGGCGCCTTCCAGGTCAGATAGGATAGCTTTTGCTTCGGCCTCATTCTTGATCTCTATCTTATGTCCATCAATCTGCTGCAAGCTCGCCTTGAACCGCTCTCGCTTGCCTCGCCGCTTATCCTCTCGGCGTTTAGCTAGCTCGGCCTCGATGCTCCAGTATTCCTGCGGTACGAAGGATTCAATCTCACGTTCTCGCTCAACGATTAGACGTAAAGCCACCGACTGTACCCGCCCGGCTGAAAGCCCTTTTTTCATCACCTTGCGACGGAGCAATGGACTAAGCTTGTAGCCAACAAGTCGGTCAAGGATTCGTCGTGCCTGCTGGGCATCCACCAGTTGCATATTGATCTCACGTGGATAAGCGAAAGCAGCCGTGATCGCTTCAGCGGTTATTTCGTGAAACTCCACCCGATGAATCGCTTTATCCTGTATCCTGAGGGCATTGACTAAATGCCAGGAGATAGCCTCGCCCTCGCGGTCAGGGTCTGTAGCCAAATAGACATCCGATGCCTCCCTAACATACCCCTTCAGCTCCTGGACCACCTGTTTTTTCTTCTCAGGCACAACATAGTGGGGCGTAAAACCGTTATCAATGTCTACCCCAAGTCTATTCGAGGGCAGATCGCGAATATGCCCAATTGAAGCCCTGACGGTGTATTCACTGCCAAGGAACCGACCGATCGTACGTGCCTTGGCCGGTGATTCAACTATCACCAATTTCTTCGCCACTAAGATTCTTACCTCCAACTGTTAACACCAAATTATAACACACAGATCGAGAGCCAAACTGATACACAATTCGTGCAACGTGGCACCCTCGACGAACGTACTCGTAGTGGAGCACGCGGCGGGGCGGTGTGCTCCGGTGCGCCACTCTGCCGCGCTGCGTAGCGCACTGTGAACTGCCGAATGTAGCATTGTTAGGACATCACTCAAGAGGCCAATCAGGGGCCACACGGATGCCGCTGCGTTCGAGCAATGCCCGGCCACGCGCCTCGGCCTCGTCCAATATCGCCGCTTCGTCTGTGACAAGCACTTGGCGGTTTCGCATCAATACCCTCCCGGCGACGATGACCGTATCTACATCACCGCCATGGGCGGCGTAAACCAGGTTGGCGATGGGATCGAAGCGGGGCGTGGCGTGCGGCTGACGCAGGTTGACGAGGATTACGTCGGCTTGCTTGCCGACTTCCAATGAACCGAGGTCGGCCTCGCATCCGATCGCCCGCGCGCCCTCGATCGTCGCCATCTCCACCGCATCTTCCGCTGTCAGCGCACGCGCGTCCATGGTTGCAATGTTGTGCAAGAGGGAGGCAGCTTTCATTTCGCGGATCATGTCGAAGCAGTTGTTGTTCGCGCCAGAGTCACAACCCAGGCCCACGGTCACGCCGGCCGCGCGCATCTGCAGCACTTTGGCGATGCCGGAGGCCATTTTCATATTTGCCGACGGGCAGTGAGCGATCTTCGTGCCACTCTCAGCCAGGATCGGAATCTCCTCCTCGGATATCCAGCAGCCCATGGCAATGAGCACGTTGGGCCCGACCAACCCGTAACGCCGGGCGAACTCGACCGGCCGCGCGCCATACCCGCGCTGGAAGAAGGCCAGATCGTCTTTCTCACCAGCGAGGTGGACGGTGATGCCAACGTCGTGATCCTTCGCCAGTCTGGAGACCCTGCGATAGAAATCCGGCGAGCAGGCGACGGCAGGCTCGCGCGGCACACGCGGCCCGTACCACACCTGTATCCGGCCGCCGGCCGCGCCATGCCAGGTTCGGATCGCACGTTCGGCCTCGGCTAGGGACTGTTCCTCAGTTTCGAGCATGCCCGCGTTGATCACGCCGGCCTGCTGCGCCAACCCGGCCTGATCCATTACCATTTTTGCCATTACTGCGCGCATGCCCATATCGTTCACAGCCTGCGCCAGCCCATCGAAGTCATAACGGCTGTGGATGAGCGGGTCTACGAAGCACGTCGTGCCGGACTTCAGCATCTCCAGCAGGCACAACTTCATGCTAATTAGGGCGTCTTCTGGAGTATAGCAGCCTTGCAGCGGCCAGATGAAGTCTTCAAGAAACGGACGCCAGGGCACATCGTCGGCGACGCTGCGCAGGAGCGCTTGAGGCGAGTGCGCGTGCGCGTCGATCAGACCAGGCAGCGCGAGCATCCCGCAGCCGTCGAGCCGCTCAACATTCGGATAGCGAGGTTCAATCTCAGCAGCTTTGCCAATGGCGGCGATCCGGTCGCCATCCACGGCGATAGCCGCATCGATAATAATGCGCCGCCGCGCGTCAACCGTCACCGCGATCACGTTGGTAATGAGCAGCATAAGTCAACCTTCCTCAGAGGTATCAGGTCACACAAAAAGCGTAAACCTTTTTAGCCTCAAGTCTTGTAAATTCCGCATTTCTTGAGGAACAGTCTCTATATCTCAGAACGAGGCATAGTCAGCACGACTCTCTCTAATATAGTGCATGCCTCCAATCTGCCTCACCATTCCCTTCAGCTCCATCATCGCTAGCGTGCTACTAACAGTGGGCATCGGTAAACCACTGTTCCTTCCCAACTCATCGATGTGTACCGGTTGCGTTGACAGAAGGGCTAGAAGCGCAGACTCAGCCTCATTTTCTGGCAACAGCTCTTTCATTTCTATCTGCTGCACAGCCATGCCCAGATTAAGCTCCTCCAGGATGTCTCGGGCCGCAGTGACCAGCTTTGCCCCCTGTTGGATCAGGCTGTTAGTCCCGCTACTCTTTGGCCAAAAGATGCCCCCGGGCACAGCAAAGACATCTCTATCCTGCTCAAGGGCAAAGCCCGCCGTAATTAAGGCCCCGCTGGATTGTCCGGCCTCCACCACAAGTGTACCGAGAGTCAAACCGCTAATAATGCGGTTGCGCACCGGGAAATTCCTCGCCTCCGGCCGTGTCCCAAGTGGATATTCAGAGATCAAAGCGCCATACTCCACGATAGACTGCGCCAGTTTGGCGTTTTCAGAGGGATAAATGATGTCCACCCCACTGGCTAGTACGGCCAGTGTACGCCCACCGGCCTCGATGGCCACCCGGTGAGCAAAGGCATCGATCCCTCTAGCCAAGCCACTCACGATGGTCACTCGACTCCTGGCCAACTCCCCGACGATCTCCTCTGTTACTTGCCGTCCATAAGCTGTTGCTTTGCGCGTCCCAACCACAGCCACAGATAGCTCGTCCTCCGGCCGGATGGTCCCCTTCACATACAGCACCGGCGGCGCGTAATAAATGTGTCGTAGCCTCTCTGGATATTGAGGACTGTCCCAGGTTAGCACCGTTACGCCGGCACCCTCGATCTTCTCCATCTCTTTCTCGAGAGCGCCCTCATTTCGTTTACTTACGACAGACGTGATGGCCCGAGCATCTAAGCCAGACCGCTCCATCTCAGAAGCGTTGGCCAACCAGGCCGATTCTAAATCCCCGAAATATTCCCGTAACCGTTGCAGCTTGGCCGGACCTATACCGGGAACCAGATTGAATCCCACCCAATAGGGTAGTTCGTTTATTTGCACTGCGGCGACCTTCTACTCAACGACATCAGTCCTGAGCAACAAAGAAGGGTATACTTTGCTGGTGACCATCTGCAGCCAATTCGTACCACTTATCCTCCACCTGGTATCTGATCCCTTTTATCAGCCACTTACCCGGATCATTTATAGACAGTGGGAGGGCGAGGTATTCGTTCCAACCGGGGTGGACGATAACATTCCGCTGCCAAACAACGAACTCTCGGCCTGTCGGCCTCCACCCCACCACCCCAATATTCCGCAAGTGAAGCGACTGAGCACCAGGATTGGTCACACTGAAACAAAAAATAACGCTGCGCCATCCCGCCCCGCCGGAAAGCCAGACTGTCAGATCACTTGATTGCTTCAATTGAGCAGGGGCCTGCTCCTGAGAGGAGCCGCCACCGGCCAAGGAGGGAGACTTCGTTTCCGCCACAGCCGGGCTCAAGCTAGGTGGCACGTCAAGTATCTCTAAAGCGGCTGGCGATTCGCCCATATGGCGCATCGCTGTGGCTACCTCAGCCGTCCTATAGTACCTATCCTTGCCCTTTGGCGTCCCATCGGAATACCAGTAAATACCATTACCATCCCAGACATTTGGATCATAAACCGTCAGCCATTGTCCGTCGGCGGAGACGCCCTTAACCACAATGGCGTGACCACCGCTATAGGAGTAATAACGATCATAACGTTGCCCAGGATCAGAGTAGGCGACCAGGTAATCGGGGCCCTCAGAGATATCACCCATAACCATGCCCACGATGACGATGTGGCCGCGTCTGACACTTTCGAGCACATCATGGATGGTATCTAAGCCCTTATAGCGGATACCCCAATGAGACAGGTCCTTCTGGGCATCGAAGATGCTTGTTGGACCCCCATGCTGGAGATAGTCCCTGATCTCCCTGATGGACACCCAAACGTTGTTCTGGCTAAACTGAATGGCCATCGCCACTGCCGTCACACGGCAATTATCACGGTTGTTTGGTCCACTATCCCACTCGCCCTGATAACGGTACCAATCGAACGAGGCCCCGATCTCACGTGCTGCCCCATCATAGGCACTAATTTGCTGAGCGGTGGCTACCGGTGGATAAGAGAGGGAAATAATGATGAGTAGAAGGAGAGATAACCTCAACAGTCGCCCTGCAGCCTGTTTGGCTAACCCCCTAGCTGGCCCACAGATAACGACACCAACGCGGCCTATCTCTTGATAAAACGTGGCCAAAGCCCTAGCCTCCTCAGCACCCCGCATCTCTTCAACTGCTGAATGGAATAGGTTGGATTGATCGACTTAGGACAAGCCTCAGCGCAATTGAAGACGGTATGACACCGCCAAATGCCGTCTCCCCGATCGATTATCTTGAGACGCTCGCTGCCTCCCTCATCTCGGGAATCGGCTATGAAGCGATAGGTCTTCACAAAGGCAGCCGGGCCAACAAAGTCCTTATCCATCCAGGCTACCGGACATGAGGAGTAACACGATCCACAGAGGATACAGTCGATCATCTCATCGATGGCTTTCCTATCTCTCGGACTTTGCAACCGCTCTCCCTCCGAAGCAGCTATCGTGTTGATCAAGTATGGTCTAATTAACTCGTACTTGGCGAAAAATGGATCCATATCGACTACCAGATCTCTGAGCGGTGCTAGATTGGGCAGGGGATCGACATTAATCTGGGGGGAGCGCAAGGCCGCTATCTGTGTTCCACAAGCCAGACGGTAAGAGCCATTGATGTACATTGCACAGGAACCACACACTGCGCCACGACAGGAATATCGAAAGGCTAAGGAACTGTCCAGCCTATCCAAAATGTAAAACAAGGCATCTAGAACAGTCATCCTTTCCCGAACGGGCACCTTGAAGGTATCATAACGAGGCTCACTATCACGCTCCGGATCGTAGCGATACACTTTCAAGACAACTGTAGGGGACGTAACCATCAATACCTCCTGGCCTCTGGTGGGAACCGGGTAATGGTCACTGGCTCGTATTCCAGGCGAGGACCATCCGGCGTATGATAGGCCAGCGTATGCTTCAACCAATTCTGGTCATCCCTCTCCCGACAATCCAGGCGATAATGAGAGCCACGACTCTCCTCCCGAACCAGGGCTCCTAGCGTCACTATCTCAGCGATGGCCAGCATATCCTCCAGCTCTAAGACACGCACCAGATCCAGGTTGAATCTATTCCCTTTGTAGGCCAACCGAACCCTTCGGTAGCGTTCCTGGAGCTCCTCTATCTTTGCATATGCCTCCCTCAGCGGCCCCCGCTCACGGAAGATTCCTACCTTCTCAGTCATAAGCGCCTGCATCTCTTCACGGATGACCAGTGGGTCCTCGTCTCCCTCGCTCTGCAGAAGTCGTTCTATCCTGGACTCGGTCTCTTCCAGGGCCTGCAACAGAGAATGTTCTCCACCTTCGGTCATCTCCCGTCCCTGGATGTATTCCGCTGCCTTCCAGCCTGCCCGTTGCCCAAAGACGATGGTTTCCAGGAGGGAGTTGCCCCCTAAGCGGTTAGCACCATGAACACTGACACAAGCACATTCACCGGCGGCAAAGAAGCCCTTGACCGCCGTTTCTCCATCATAATTTGTATCAATACCACCCATAGTGTAATGCTGCCCAGGTTGAACGGGGATCGGAAGATCTATAGGATCCACACCGGCAAAATTGACGGCCAGGTCGCGGATGCCCGGTAACCTCTCCATAATCTTCTCTCGACCCAAGTGGCGCAGATCCAGATACACATAATCATCCTCGAACCCACGACCCTCGTTGATCTCAATCAGGATAGAGCGAGCAACGATATCTCGGGGGGCTAGCTCCATCGCCGCTGGCGCATAGTTTTGCATGAAACGCTCACCCATATTGTTAATCAAATATCCTCCTTCGCCTCTAGCACCCTCCGTGATAAGGATATTCGTCCCCACAAGGGTTGTCGGGTGGAACTGAATGAACTCCGTATCTTTCAGAGGTATCCCCGCTCGGTAAGCACTGGCTATGCCACTACCAGTGTTAATCAGAGCATTTGTCGAACGGGCGTAGATTCGACCCGCCCCACCGGTTCCAAAGATCACCGCTTCAGCGAAGAAGGGCTCCAGTTTTCCAGTGGGAAGGTGCAAGGCAATTACACCCCGACATACCCCATCTTCCACCACCAAAGATAGCACCATCCACTCTGGATAGACGATAATCCGTCTCTTTACCACCTGTTCATACATCGTGTGCAGCAGGACATGTCCAGTCTTATCGGCCGCGTAGGCCGTACGGGGGAAACCAGCTCCTCCAAAGGGTCGCTGGGCTATCTTCCCTTCTTTGGTGCGACTGAAAGGTGTCCCCCAGTGCTCCATCTCGTAAATACGCGCCAGGGCGTCTTTGGTCATTATTTCCACGGCGTCCTGATCAGCCAAAAAGTCGCTTCCTTTAATCGTATCGTAGGCATGCCTTTCCCAACTATCATCCCTGCCTTCAGGGGCATTGCCTAAGGCCGCGTTAACCCCACCTTGCGCTGCCCCAGAATGAGACCTGACAGGGTGTACTCGGGATAAAATGGCCACATCCAAGCTATCGCTGGCCTCTATGGCCGCTCGTAAGCCAGCCAGACCCCCACCAACTACCAAAATCTGATGACGAATCATTCGTTCATCCTTCTCCTAGCGATAGAACAGGGGCGTGCTAGTAATAAACGGCAAAAGGGTGTTAGCTCCAAAGATGAAGGTGAGGATGCCTATTAGCCAAAGCGCCCCAAGGAGCAGCCTTTGGGCCATAGGGCTGATCCCAAAGTCAACTATAACTATGCGCAAGCCATTGAGAGCGTGGTAAAGAACCGTCGCCAAGAGGGCCAGGTCGAGGACGATGAAGAAAGGCGTCCGCAGCCGCTCAGACACCCGCACAAAGTTGATCTGCTCACCGACGACCGCAAAATGTAAAACCCAGAAGTGCGCCCCAAGAAAGACCAGAAGTAAAACAGCCGTCACTCTTTGCAGAACCCACGACCATACCCCAATTCCTGCCTCTTCTGGCCTAAGGCCTACTTCGCTCACTTCCTCTTTCACCCCTATAGAAACCATGTTCATCACTCCCTAAACTGGGCAGCGATTAAGATAAAGGCTTGCCCAGGGCATACGGCAGAAGAACAGCCACTCCAGCCCCGAAGGCCAACAACCCTATAGCCATGAACAATCCAAACAGAACCTTTTGCGATCTCACCCCTATCCCCAAATCAAAGAGCAAGATGCGTATCCCATTAAGGGCGTGAAAAAGTACCGCTGCCAGCAGAGCCAGATCAAGCACGATAAAAAATGGCGTCTGGAGCGCGGTTAAGACAAGGTCGAAACTGAGACCATCCTTCCCTACCGCCGAAAACGAGATCACCCAAATATGTAAAAAGAGATAAAAGACTAAGGCCAGGCCTGTGATTCGCTGCAATAACCATGCCCACATGCCGACCCGATAATTGGTCGGCCAAAGGGGTGTATTGCTGCTCCGTCCACGCCACCCTACTATTTTAAGCACCTGACCCTACCCCCTAAGCCCGCTGGATGGCTCCGATGGCGAGGCCCATTGCTGCTTTCCCCGTTCGTATAAATCACCCCCATAGATATCGTTGACGACGACGGCCGGAAAGTCTTTTACGCTCAAGCGCAAGAGCGCCTCCGGGCCAAGCTCCTCATAGGCTATCACCTCTGCGGCTTTAATGGTTTTAGCGATGAGGGCCGCTGCCCCCCCGATCGCCGCCAGATAGATGGCCTTATAGCGCTGGAGAGCTGCTTTCACCTCTGGAGAACGCCCCCCCTTGCCGATCATCCCCCGAACCCCAGCCGCCAGCAATGGTATTGCATAGGGATCCATACGATAGCTCGTAGTGGGTCCGGCTGAGCCGATGACCTGCCCTGGCTTCGCCGGGGTTGGCCCAACGTAGTAAATAACCGCCCCTTGCGGATCGAAGGGAAGCGGATGACCATTCTCTAGGGCGCTGACCAGGCGTTTGTGAGCCGCATCACGGGCGGCGTACAAGGTGCCCGAAATTTCTACCGCATCGCCAACCTTTAGGTTACAAACAGCTTCCTCTGTAAAGGGGGCCGAAATCTTCACCGAAGTCTCCTTAGGGATAAACACACTGAGGATAGATTAGAGCACGATTGATTTATGTCTAGCGGCATTGCACTGAATGTTGACGCCCACGGGGAGACTGGCGATGTGGGCCGGAAACGACTCCACGTGAACCGCCAAGGCCGTTACTCGTCCACCGAATCCAGCTGGCCCTATGCCCAGGGCATTGACTGCTTGCCCAAGGTCATGCTCAAGGGCCGCCATCTCAGGATCAGGGTTAGGTTCGCCCAGCGGGCGCAGGAGGGCCTTTTTGGCCAGCAACATGACCATCTCAGCCGTACCACCAATGCCCACCCCAACGATTACAGGTGGACATGGATTAGGACCAGCCTCATCAACTGCCCTGACCACCACTCGTTTGATACCTTCGACCCCCTCGGCCGGTATCAGCATAAACAAGCGAGACATATTCTCACTGCCAGCCCCTTTAGGCACCACGGTTATTTTCAGGCTATCGCCAGGAACGATCTCCGTGTGAATCACAGCTGGCGTGTTGTCTTTGGTATTCGCCCTCCTCGTGAAGGGATAAGCGACAATAGACTTGCGCAGATAACCCTCCCGATAACCCCGCCTGATACCCTCCTGTACAGCGTCGTACAGATAACCCCCAATGATATGTGCCTCCTGTCCCAATTCCAGGAAGACCACTGCATAACCGGTGTCCTGACACATCGGGACACGCTCCTGCTCGGCGATTTCAGCATTCTCCAGTAGCTGCTCTAATACCTGCTTACCTTGGGGAGAAGATCCCCTCTCTAAGGCCTGCCGAAGCGCAGCCTTGACATCCGCACCCAGGACATAATTCGCTTCTATGGCCAGCTGGGCCACCGTCTCCGTTATCTGAGCACAATCAATCGACCGCACTGAGCTTCCTCCTCAATCACTGCCCAAGGCCACACCACGCCCTCCTCTATTACATCAAATCATTGGTGGGATGTAACCTTCCCTCATCATAGTTTGGGTTAGCTCCCGTGCCCTCCTGATCACCTCCGAGGCGTGCCTGTATAATTCATCTCGCGTGGCCTTCGCTCGAACAACACCTTGTTGTTGGGCCATCATCCCCACAGCTGCAGCTTCCCGTGGGAATACCTCCCAATCGTCCATCGTTGGGACAATGAGGTCCTCGCTCAGACCATGCTCCTCAGCACATCTAGCCACCTCAGTTGCCACAGCTATACACATCTCATCAGTGATGGTCCTTGCCCTAACATCAAGAACACCGCGGAAAATGCCCGGGAAGACAAGTGAGTTATTAAGTTGATTAGGAAAGTCAGAGCGACCAGTTGCCACTACGCGTGCGCCAGCTTCCTTCGCCTCCCACGGCCAAATCTCAGGCACAGGGTTAGCACAAGCAAAAACAATGGCATCCGACGCCATACCCGCAACCCACTCCGCTTTGATTGTATCAGGCCCGGGCTTCGACAACGCAATGCACACGTCTGCTCCTCTCATGGCCTCCGCTATACCCCCAGTCCTTCTCTCAGGATTGGTGATCTGGCAAAGCCGCCATTTGTCCACGAATTCCTCTTTCCTTGCGACGATATCCTCACGGCCCGGATGCAAAATCCCCTGACTATCAACCACAATCATGTTCTCAGGCATCACTCCCGCCTTGAAAAGTAGGTGGGTGATGGCGATGCTAGCAGCGCCCGCCCCAATCATTGCCACCTTGATCTCGCCAATCGACTTCTGGACAATTTTTAAGCCATTGACGAGCCCAGCTAACTGGATGGTCGCAGTGCCCTGCTGATCATCGTGCCAGACCGGGATATCCATTTGTTGGCGCAGCACGTTTAAAATATGAAAGCATTTGGGTTGAGCAATATCTTCGAGACTTATGCCACCAAACGACGGCTGAAGCCATTTGACCGCCGCAATTATTTCTAAAGGGTCCTTGGTATCGAGACAGATAGGCACAGCATCGACACCGCCAAGGTACTTAAAGAGAAGAGCCTTCCCTTCCATAACAGGCATGCCCGCCTCCGGCCCGATATCTCCCAAGCCAAGCACGCGTGTACCGTCGGACACTATCGCTACAGTGTTCCACTTATTGGTATAATCGTAGACAGCCTCCTTGTTTGCCTTGATAGCTTTGCACGGCTCGGCAACACCTGGCGTGTACCATATGACAAAATCATTGAGATTCCTTATCGCACACTTGGGCACAACCTCGATTTTGCCCCGATAGTAGGGGTGGAGACGCATCGCATCTTCACCAGGCTTACGTGTTTTCGCCACTAGTTCGTCTTCCCTCATTTCCATAGCGAACCTCCCCCATCGATTTCTCCCAGTGCTCCTAGAGCAGGAAAGGAGCGCCCTAAGAAACGGTTCAACATCTTAATCTCACCATAACCTCTGGTAAGACATCCAAACGAGCCGGAGCACAGTATTATGGCCCCCAGCAGCGTTATTGAACACTCGACGATCCAGGATTAGAATTCAGGCGCTAGAGCGCAGTGACCGAGCATCAGCCTCAGTATCGGATCGCATCGACTATGGCCGGATCTAAACTGGGGAAGCTTTCGAGATACTCTATCCGTTCTCGCCGTAACTTGCTGACATAGGCGTCTATCTGTTCCTGGGAGTAAAATTTGGGTGGGTCGAATCGAGACATATCGACGCCTTCAACCTTCTTTGGCACCAGAGTGCCGAAGTGAGGCTCTTCTACCCATTCTATGTCGCCTCTGGCAATCCCTCTGATAATGGCCGCCATCTCCGGTATCTCTACCCGCACTACCTTCCGCCTAATAACCTTGGCACCACCCTCGCCCTCCTCCATTATCTCCCCCACACCGCCAGTATTCAGGAGGTAACACTGCACTTTCTCGGGATGCCTGTTGATAAACTCATAGAATCTATTCCCCTCAGCCGCCTCATTACCTATTATGAAGGGGTTGGTACCGACTTCCCGCACGGATTCGCCGGCCCTCCGGGGGTCACTCCCAGAACTCTCTATAGACTCTCCAAGCATAAAGGCGGCCACACCCTGTTCAAGGCTCAGTTTCGAAGCGATAGGGACAACGGTATTTCGGCGTGTGATGGAAGCGATGATAAGTCTATCAATCTCCTCAAGGGGAGGAAGATTGATGCTCTCACTTCTATAAATCCCCAAATCATCTCGCTGGATTATCCCCCTCCCATTGCCTGTCAGTAACTCGTCCTGAAAATCAACATTGCCAAGATAGTCAACCATCACATTCTCTAGAATGGCATCGCGTTTGGTCACCGCGCTGTAAATTAAGGGTTGAGACTCAGGATTCACCCCCTCAGTCTTGATGTAGAAGCCCCTTTCGGTACCTAAGGCCGAACCATCCGGCTTCATAAGGACAATATCATCCTGCACAATCTCCACGCCTTCCCCTTCCCCAGTCAAGCCGTGGTTATGACAAGAATGGGTCGTTTTCCCTGTTGCCGTGAGCCCGAAGATGAGCATACCGTATCTTCTGATCCTTCCGGTTCTATCCCTGGCTCGGAGTATCTTGGCCCCAGCATGGACACCCAGCATCCCCCTTTGTTTGGCCCTCCACATTGCCATGCGCAAGAAACCCTTCTTAGACTCACCAAAATAATCACTACCCAGGACGTAGGTAACACCTTCTTCCGGAAAGACCAGTATCTGCCTATCCTTCTCTTGCCATTCTGGTATATATACAAGATAAAGGTTTGGACCAACAGCCTCCTTCGGAGGGAAAAGTGTACTCCCCCACATATGAGCGAGGCGTATAGAGTCTTTCCTCTGCGTGGAAACAAAAAGGGTACAATGTGGGGCGAATTCAGTATTATCGCCCATCGTCCTCTCTATGCAAACGAATGGTGCTTTCTTCATATAGGCGTGCACCTGTTCGAGTGTTTCAGGCACCTTTTTTAGGATCTCTCTCTGACGCGCCGACAGCTTCGCCTGCTGTACTTCAGGTCCTCCAACATAGACGGTCAGGCCGGCGCTCCTATTTTTAACCGTAGTGTGGAAGACGACATTCCCGAACCTGGTAAATGTTCCATACGTTTCAGCTATCTGCCGCAGCTCCCAATCGTTAGGATGGGAGACATTGGGTTGGTGATACAGCTCTCTCACCGCATTGACAACGCTTTCCATAATCAAGATTCACCTCACGTTAATAGCCATGATACTTCGCCTTACACAAACGAGCCCGCGCTAGCCCCTAGTTCAAACGAGGTCCTCTCCAAAGCAGGATATGGCTACCCCTCCTTAATTATAACTCACTTTGGAGACATCCCCAATACTGCCCTAAAAAGGATCCTCCCCACTTCCCAGAGTTCTATCCGTTTCAGTCTCGTTTCCCTTTGATTTTGGCCGTGACATCCACGATAGAGACGAACTCCCTAGCCTTCAGGCTTGCACCTCCGACTAAAGCGCCGTCAATTTCCGCCTGCGAGACGAACTCCGCAATATTTGCGGCCGTAACGCTGCCCCCGTATTGCAGGCGCACTCTGTCTGCCACCTGTCGTCCATACCGTTTGGCTAGCAGGGCACGAATGAAGCCTATAACCTCATTGGCGCCCTCCCCTGTCGCCGGCCTACCGGTGCCAATAGCCCAGATAGGTTCGTAAGCGATGACCATCCCCTCCAAATCTGAGTCAGTTACACCCATCAAGCAGCGCTCGGCCTGCCTCTCCACGACTACCCTTGTTTCCCCTCGTTCGTTTTGCTCAAGATTTTCGCCGACGCAGAGGATGGGTATCAGCCCGTGCCTGAGGGCAGTGATCACCTTCTTATTAACCATCTCATCCGTCTCCCCAAAATACTGGCGACGCTCCGAATGCCCAATGATCACATACCGACAAAGAGGAGCCAGCATCGGGGCCGAAATTTCCCCGGTGTAGGCCCCTTTCTCCTCGAAGAAGAGATTCTGGGCCCCCAGGGCAACCGAAGCTCCACAAAGGAGCTCAGCCAGCGGCGCAAGGGAGACGAAGGGGGGACAGAGAACCTTGTCGATGCCGTCCATTTTATCCAGATCGTCCTTTATCAGCCTGACCAGAGCGATGGCCTCAGCCACATTGGTATTCATCTTCCAGTTTCCAGCGATAATCGGCCTGCGCACCTATCCCTCCTCATTGGATTCAGCAAATCTGGCGTAACTACTTATCGTTGAGAGCAGCTACACCCGGCAGCACCTTTCCCTCCAGGAACTCCAACGATGCCCCACCACCTGTAGAGATGTGCGTCATACGATCAGCGTAGCCCATCTGCTCTACAGCAGCCACCGAATCGCCACCACCGATGATCGTTGTCGCCTGGGCACCCGCCAGCACCTCGGCGATAGCCTTCGTGCCTGCCGCAAACTTCTCTATCTCAAAGATACCCATCGGCCCGTTCCAGATAATCGTGCTCGCCGCCGTTAATTCCTTCTGGAACCAATCGATCGTCCGAGGACCGATGTCAACGATCAACCAATCTGAAGGTACGTTATCCACAGCGATGATCTTCGTCTGGGCCTCCGCATTCAGACTATCAGCTATCACCACATCAACCGGGAGGATGATCTTCGTCCCACCGTGCGCCAGGAGCTGCCTGGCCACTTCAATCTTATCATCCTCTACCAGGGATTTACCAATCTCACGCCCTTGCGCTTTAAGAAAAGTACAGGCCATTCCTCCACCGATGAGCAGGTGGTCAACCTTGCCTAAAAGATTCTCCAGGACAGCGATCTTTGTCGATACCTTCGCTCCGCCAATGATAGCGACGAAAGGCCGTCGCGGATTCTCAAGAGCGTCACCCATTATCTTGATCTCTTTCTCTAGGAGAAAGCCAGCCACAGCGGGCAGGAACTTAGTCACGCCCACCGTAGAGGCGTGAGCCCGATGAGCTGTCCCAAAGGCATCGTTGACGAAAATGTCTCCCAAACTGGCCAACTGACGGGCAAAATCTTCGTCGTTCTTCTCCTCCTCCGGATGAAAACGAAGGTTCTCCAGAAGGAGGACATCTCCAGGCTTCATCTGGCGGACCTTATCGGCTACCTCCTTTCCGACACAATCCCTGACCGTTTCGACCGGCCTTCCCAGCAGTTCCGAAAGGCGCGCCGCAATGGGCGTAAGACGTAGTTTCTCATCGACTTTGCCCTTTGGTCGGCCTAAATGGGACATCAGGATAACTTTCGCCCCACGCTCAAGCAAATACTTGATGGTCGGGAGCGCGGCTCTTATCCGTGTATCATCGGTAATGCGCCCCGCCTCATCAAGGGGAACGTTGAAATCGACGCGTATCAAAACCCTCTTATGGCTGACATCAACATCAGCCACTGTCTTCTTCATGACTATTTCTCCCAGACTTGTTCCGATTCCCCGTGGGCCCTCGCGGGTGGTTCGTTTCTAGAGACCCTTTTTAACTATGTAGGCGATGAGGTCGGCGACACGGCAGCTGAAGCCCCACTCGTTATCATACCAGGCAAGCACCTTAACCATATCGCCTCCCAGAACCATAGTTGACAGGGCATCCACAATAGAAGAGGCTGGATTCCCCTTGAAATCTACTGAGACAAGCGGCTCCTCACAGTAGTCTAAAATGCCTTTCAGGCGGCCCTGCGCCGCTTTCTTCAAGGCCTCATTCACTTGCTCCACAGTAGCACTTTGTTCTGTCTCAGCGACAAAGTCGACGATGGAAACGGTTGGGGTGGGCACACGCAAGGAGATACCCTCAAATTTACCCTTCAATTCTGGGATGACCAGGGCTACTGCTCTCGCCGCGCCCGTGGTGGTTGGGATAATATTTAGAGCAGCCGCTCGAGCACGACGCAGATCCTTGTGCACCACATCAAGAACCCGTTGATCATTCGTGTACGAGTGGACCGTTGTCATCAAACCACGCCGAATACCGAAATTATCGTAGATAACCTTAGCAACCGGCGCCAGACAGTTAGTCGTACAGGAAGCATTAGAAATGATGTTATGCGATCTTGGATCATATTTGTGTTCGTTTACCCCCATCACAATAGTTAGATCCTCATTCTTCGCCGGCGCAGTGATGATCACTTTCTTCACCCCGCCTTTCAGATGAGACGCCGCCTTGGTCGCATCGGTGAACACACCCGTTGATTCGACGACGATATCCACACCTAACGATCTCCAGTTGATGGCCCCTGGGTCCTTTTCCGCTAGAACACGTATCACCTTATCATCGATCTTGATCGCGTCATCAGTAGCCTCGACCCTACCAGGGAAAACACCATAATTGGAGTCATACTTGAACAGATGGGCGTTCGTCTTTGTATCGGCCAGGTCATTTACGGCCACCACCTCTATCTCGTTCGAATGTCGTTCCCCAATAGCCTTTAAAACCTGCCGTCCAATTCTCCCAAAACCATTTATACCTATCCTAGCCATAAATCGCTTCCTCCTTTTGAATAGTATTAGTCATTGAATAGTGATTAATATAGATCTAACTGCGATCAAGAGCAGGTTTGAAAAAAGGGGACTGGGGACGCTCCCAGGCCCCACGCGGGAGGCTTCAAGCCTCTGAATCCCCTGTCAACAGCTTACAGTTAATCCTACCCAGAGAAGCAGGGAAATGCTTCCAAACCCGCAAATAGGGCCGCTGTACCAAGATCCTCCTCGATACGCAACAGCTCGTTATATTTAGCCACCCGCTCACCACGCGATGGCGCGCCTGACTTGATCTGGCCAGCGTTCGTAGCCACAGCGATGTGGGCGATACTGACGTCCTCTGTTTCCCCAGAGCGATGGGAGATGACCGTCGTATAACCAGCTCGTTTAGCCATCTCCATAGTTTCTAGCGTCTCCGTCAACGTGCCGATCTGATTAACCTTGATCAAAATAGAATTAGCCACACCTTCCTCGATACCTCGCGCCAGGCGTTTTACATTAGTCACGAAGAGGTCATCGCCCACCAGTTGAATACTTGAACCTAATCTCTGTGTTAAGAGCTTCCATCCATCCCAATCGTCCTCGGCCAGGCCATCTTCGATGGAGATGATGGGATATTTAGAGACCCAGCTGGCGTAGAGTTCGACCATCTCCGCCGCAGAGAGGCTCTTCCCCTCTCTGGCCAAAAGATATTTACCATCCTTGTACAGCTCAGAGGCAGCTGGGTCGAGGGCGATGTACACCTCCCGGCCGGGCTTATAGCCAGCCGCTTCAATGGCCGCCAGAATGAGTTCAAGCGCCTGCTCGTTCGATCCTACTTTGGGCGCGAATCCTCCCTCATCCCCAACAGCAGTGGCCAGCCCCCTCTGCTTCAGGACCCCCTTGAGGGCCTGAAACACCTCGGCTCCGGCGCGTAGCGCCTCGCAGAAGGAGGCCACGCCGGCGGGCACGATCATAAATTCCTGTAGGTCAGCCGCATCCTCGGCATGTTTGCCACCGTTTAAGATATTCAGTAAGGGCACAGGCAATGTGCGCGCTGAGACCCCTCCCAGATAACGATAGAGGGGAAGTCCTACAAAAGCAGCCGCGGCGTGAGCCACAGCCAACGAGACACCCAGAATACTGTTAGCCCCAAGATTGGCTTTATTGGGAGTACCATCAAGCTGGGTCATGGCTATATCCAGGCGAGCCTGCTCTAGCGCAGAGAGGCCAGCGACCCGCGGTCCAATCTTATCCTTGACATTCGCTATCGCTTTCGATACGCCCTTACCATAAAAACGTGAGGGGTCACCATCACGCAATTCGATGGCCTCATGGAGGCCGGTGGACGCTCCTGAAGGCACAGCAGCCCGACCAATCGTTCCATCGACCAATTGTACTTCAACCTCAATGGTTGGATTCCCCCGTGAATCCAGAATTTCACGGGCGACAACTTCCTCAATGGCTACCTCTTCTAAGGTAATAACCTCTTTTTCCATAACCCTTGCTCCATCTATTTCTCTAAAATCTGCCGCAAGCCGGCCAGATCGATCTCACTTCTGATCATGCTGGTCAGCCGGTCAATCTGCCGTGGACTTGACAGTCTGATATGTCCAAGAGCTCGCTCCACTATCTCCACCGTGCGCATTGTATCCGTCCGTACGAGAAGCATAGGAACACCTAACTCCGCCGCGCGCCCGAGGATGATCGCATCAGGGTACAGGTTCCCCGTGAGAATGAGACACTTAGTCGAGGTCTGCAATGCGGCCAGTTGGATGTCAGCGCGATCACCCCCTGTGATGACCGCCTTGTCCGGTGTACGCAGGAAATACTTTAAAGCGCTATCAACATTCATCGCCCCAATGCTGAAATTTTCCACCAACTCTTCCTGCTTGTCCGCGCTACAGAGAATCTCTGCGTTCAAGAGATTAGCCAACTCACGTACGGTGATGGCCATCAACAACTTATCGAGCGGCAATGCTCCAAAGAGCCTCATCTGGTGACGAGCAAGGAACGGCGCAAGACTCTGTTTTACATATGACATCATTTCAGTAGGAACACTGTTCACGATAACCCCACTCAAATGATCACCTACCGCCTCCTTGGCCATCAGCAGATCGTCGATGGACAAGTCAGGCTCGTACCTGATCACGATGATCATCTTCGCCCTGGTGACTTTGGCTAAATAAGCAGGTGGGATACCGATGGCCCAGCCAGTAGCCAGACTTCTCGGTCCCTCCATAATGACCACGTTATGACTAGCAGCTAACCGGTCGTGAATATCCAAGAGCTGCCTCTCTTTGTCCCTCACTGGCTCGCGCAGGGGCTGAGCCATAAGCTCAGGTGTTAAGAGCAAGGGACAAATCACCTCCAGAGGCTCATCCAGCTCCAGGGTCCGCTGAATGAAAACGGCGTCTTCATCAGTTAAGCAGCCACGTACCTCGGTTGGCGATGCCCCCAGGGGCTTCATATACGCTATAGAAAGCCCCTGAGATTTCAGTTCCAGGGCCAGACCGACACAAAGAGCGCTTTTCCCTGAATAAGGCTCTAAAGAAGTCAAGTATAAAGTGGCCATAATTGCTTACCACCTCGCTTCTTGTTGCTATACACCATCAAATAACACTACGATACTATCTTACTGGGCGCAGAATTATGCGGCAATCTACGGCCGTGGCACCCCGTCCCGCCTCATGGACGATGAGCGGATTGACATCCAACTCTAAAATGTCCGGGAAGTCGCCCACCAGCTGTGAGATTCGCAAAAGGGCATCGACGATGGCCTCCACATCGGCTGGAGGCTCGCCACGAACGCCACGTAATAAGAGGTAAGCTCGAATTTCACGAATCATATCTAGCGCCACGTCACGTGTCAAGGGGGCCACCCGAAAGGTCACGTCTTTGAGCACCTCCACGTATATTCCCCCCATCCCAAACATCAAGAGATGACCGAACTGAGGATCAAAGGTCACCCCAACGATAACCTCCCGGCCCGGTTTGACCAGCTCCTGTACCGCCACCCCCCAAATCTCTGCTTGAGGCATATAACGTCGCGCGTTTCCCACAATAGTAACATAAGCCGTGGCTACTTCATCCAGCGTCCGCAACCCAACGCGCACACCACCAATATCTGATTTGTGCAGAATATTGGGGGAAACGATCTTCATCACCACCGGCAGGCCAATCTCTTCAGCCAGATGGACGGCCTCCTCACTTGATTTGGCCAAGCGGGAGCGCGGTGTATGGAGGCCATAGGCCTCTAATACTTCACGGGCCTCCACATCACCTAGAGCATCCCGCTGTCCCCCCCTTACACGTTGCAGAACCTCCTTGACCCTCTCTTTCCTCGCCTCGAAATGCTCCGGTTGTCCAAGAGGTTTAGACTGCCATTCCCATTGCCGATTCATTGCCACCAGTGCAGCCACGGCCCGCTCCGGGAAAAGATAATTTGGCACGTGTCCCTCCGTGAGAATCCGTACGCCGGGCTCAATGAGATCGCCCCCCATAAAACTAGCGATGATCGCTTTATCCGTTTCCGTTGCTTCCTCCACGATAGCCCTCGCTGTCTCCTCAATTTCGGTCATCACTTGAGGGGTCAAAATAACTACGACGGACTCAACCCCCGGATCCTGCAACACCGTTCTTAAGGCAACCCGATACCTATCGGCGCGGGCATCGCCGATTACATCTACCGGATTATACACTGCCGCCGCGGACGGCAGATGTTTCCGTAGCGTTCTTACCGTCTCCGGTTGGAAAGTAGCCAACTCTAGCCCACTACGTTCTAAAGCATCGGTGGCCATAATGCCAGGTCCACCAGCATTGGTAACGATAGCCACTCTTTTCCCCTTGGGCAGGGGCTGATAGGCAAAGGCTAGAGATAAATCGAAGAGGCCCTCCATAGATGTGGCTCTGATTACCCCAGATTGCTTAAAGGCTGTCTCATAGGCTGTATCAGAACCGGCTAGGGTTCCTGTATGCGATGAGACGGCCCTAGAACCAGCCGCCGTGCTACCGGACTTCACCAGAATCAACGGCTTACGCTTAGTGACCTCCACGGCCAGTTGCATGAAGCGCTGCCCATCAGCGATTCCTTCCAAGTAGCCAACAATTACGCTGGAGGCTGCGTCCTCCCCCAGAGCCTCCAAAAGATCTAATTCCGTGATATCAGCCTTATTACCCAAGCTCACGAACTTGCTGAAGCCGACCTTCTCCCGATTAGCCCAATCTAGAATAGAGGTGCACAAAGCCCCCGACTGAGACATTAAAGCGATCCTGCCCGGAGACGGCATGCTGGCTGCAAAACTGGCGTTGAGGAAGCTCTGCGTATCAATTAGCCCCAGGGTATTTGGACCAAGCAGGCGCATTCCACCCTGCTTAGCGATACGAACAATCTCGCTCTCCGCCTTAGCCCCCCTTGGCCCTGCCTCGCGGAAACCAGCAGCGATAACGATCGCCGCCTTAACCTTGTGCGCCACACAATCGCTGATCACTGGGGCCACCACCGGGCGAGGTACAACAACGACCGCCAGATCCACTGCGTTGGGTACGTCCCTCACACTCTTATAACATTTTAATCCCAGAATATCTTCAGCTTTAGGATTGATGGGATAAACCTTCCCCTTATAACCATATTGAACAATGTTCTTCAGAACAGAATGACCCAGCTTAGTTTCATCCCTTGAAGCCCCGATAACGGCCACCGCTTTCGGAGCGAAAAACGCTTCCAGCACCTCATTACCTCTTTATAGGCCAGTTCTTGCTTAAGAGTCACCCATCCCATCTCATCAGAAGATAGGGCTTTAGTTGTTCAAAAATGACCGCCTGGGATTCGATCACCTCTTCGAACTGATCACTATCCATTTCCAGCGTCTCCGAGATCAGGCCGGCTGTGCGGGCATAATATAACGGTGTCAGAGCCGCTATCAGGTCAGCAGCATCGATGCCCTTCACCGCCTGCCGCCCGTTATAGGCCACGGCGAAATCATAAACGACATGGGCCCACGTCTCTGCCGGAAAGGAGAACCACTCCCGATCCAGAGCCAGCGCATCCATCACTGCCTTGAATGTCCCCTCAGACATAACCGATTTCCAAATATGGCCAACCTGCTTTACACCACTGTAGAACTTATCTACCATCGCGTCCAAGCTCGCCACAACCGGTTCTGGTTCGACCCGCAGTGATTCTCCATAAACAGGTAGCGGTCGACTGGCCGTGACTCCCTTCCACTTGTCTTCATAGGTGGTCATTAGTGCGAAAAGTGTGCCCACTACCTGCCTGAACATAGGGCCCAGACTGACAGCTGGATCTTTCACATCGTGGATCTTCACCCCTAGATCGGCTTGACACAAGGCGAAACCTTGGCTGACAGCTGTCGTCGTCATCCATATGTCTATACCATACCGGGCGACGTCGCTTTCCCATACCTCTTGCTCAAGGCAACGCCGCGCCAACTCGCCACAGAAACCAAAGTCCCCTCCGATTGGTTGGCGGACCCGCCAGCCATACAAGGCTCGCGTCAAGGGATAGGCGATATTGTTGGTAATGGTTCCATCATATTTGTGGCGCTTGTAGAGCGGCGTAACGTAGCCATAGTTCTCTCTAACGATGGGCGCTGCCAGTCGCTCAATCCACGCTGGAGCGACGCTACGTAGATCGGAATCCAAAACGACACAGGCCTTCGCCTTCAGAAGCGTTGCCGCGCCGAAAATGGCCCGCAAAGCGCTCCCCTTACCAGAAGGGCCGCTGTAAATCAAGATCAGTCGATCCACTCCCGACGGTATATCGGCCGTTAGGACTGCTTGGCGTGTACCATCAGTCGAGCCACCATCGGCGTTGATGATCACCGGTTTAAGGTCAGGGAAATATTTGACTGCTCCCTCAGCAGCCATGCGCACCACATAGCCAATAGTGCTGGCGTTATTGAAGCTGGGGATACCGATCACCAATTCAGCCTTCCCCCTCCCCTGCAACCAGAGAGAGGCGTCCTCCGGTAGCATCGCTGTCAGTGGCTTCACCTGATCCTCCCTAGACGACAAAAACGAAGATCAAATCGTTTACGTTTGTATTGGTTGGCCCGGTGATGATGAGATCACCCAATCGCTGAAAGAAATGGTAGCTATCGTTATTGACCAGATAATCGACTGCCTTCAGCCCGAGTCCCCTGGCTCGCCGCAAAGTGGTTCCATCGGCTATCGCCCCACTGGCGTCCGTGGGGCCGTCTGTGCCATCGGTAGCCACACTGATGATCGTAACGTCCTCCAGTCCGTCAATCTTGATGGCCGCGGCTAAGGCCAATTCTTGATTACGACCGCCAAGCCCATCTCCTTTGACGGTGACGGTCGTCTCTCCCCCAGCTATCACGCACGCCGGTCTGGCAAGAGGACCGCCTGAGAAATGGATCTCTTTGGCTATTGCTGCAAAGACGTTAGCCACTTCCCGCGCTTCGCCCTCAACATAGGTTGATAATAGGAGGGTATTAAATCCTCCATCGATGGCCTCCTTCATCGCCGCTCGGGCAGCACTATCATTGCCACCGATCACCAAATTATAAACCCTGGTGAAGATAGCGTCGCCCGGCTTTGGGGTATCCGGCGTTAATCCCCGGCAGCCTGCCAGAAGGTGGGCAACTACGGGGCGAGAGACTTCGTCCACCAGCTTATAGGCTTCAAGAACGGCATAAGCCTCTTGGAAAGTGGTCGGGTCGGCCACTGTTGGTCCGGAGGCTATCACATCCAGCGAGTTGCCAATCACATCGGAGAGAATCAGGGATATAACCTGGGCAGGATAGGCTAGACTGGCCAGTCCTCCCCCTTTAAGTTGCGAGAGGTGTTTGCGCACTGTGTTGATCTCGTTGATCGTCGCTCCTGAACGCAGCAAGAGCTCGGTAAGCCGCTGTTTATCCGCCAGGGATATCCCCTCTGAAGGGAGGGTTAACAGGGCCGAACCCCCGCCGGAGAGTAAGCAGATGACCAGATCGTCCCTCCCAGCCGAGCGTACCAGATCCGCGATGCACTTCGTTCCAGCCACCCCCTTCTCATCAGGGATGGGGTGACCGGCCTCGTTGAGCTCGATCTTAGAGGTGGGAGCGATGTATCCATACTTAACGTTAATGATCCCGCCACTCAGCCAATCACCAAGCATCTCTTCCAGGGCCTGGGCCATCGGTGCCGTCGCCTTTCCCGCTCCGACCACCATAATTCTTCGATATTGGTGGAGATCATAGGCCCGTTCGCCGATTTTCAGATCGTGTCCGCGGAGACGGACATAACGCCGAATGGTCTCCTTCGGATCGACAGCCCGCAGGGCAGCCTGCAATAGATGGTGAGCTATCTCTTGCCTGAACTGTCTATCGTACCCACGAGGAGGGGGAGTTATTATCATGGCGTCCTTA
Source organism: Chloroflexota bacterium (assembly GCA_023475225.1). NCBI lineage: Bacteria > Bacillati > Chloroflexota > Chloroflexota bacterium. The sequence goes on along the minus strand of JAMCVK010000020.1, from coordinate 1,048 downwards.
TGGTTCCTCACACTGGGACTAAAAAATGCCCTCCAGATACAACAAGGGGCGGTCCCCGCTCTTTACAACATCTGCAAAGGTATCGACCGCCCCAGCCAGAAGAACAGCTACTTACTCTTTACAGAGTCTAACATAACTGCTGGCCTCGTGTCAAACTGTCTTGCCAAAGGACCGATCGCCCGCGTCTCCTAAACCAGGCACAATATAGCCTTTGCCATTCAAACCAGGGGCGATGAAGCCCTCTTCATAAACTTTGTTGTCGATGCCTGCAACATATATCTCTATTTCCGGTATAGCTTTCTTGATTCTATCTAAGCTATAATCTGTAGATATAGCCCCAGCGAGGACCTTTCTTTTCGGCTTGCCTTTCTCGCAGACGATTCTATCCAGCTCTATTATTGAGCCGCCGGTGGCGATCATAGTATCTGCATAGACAACGTTCTTATCTTCCACATCTATATCACCGGCATATCTGAATCTAGGCTTGAGGGTCTCTTCGTCCCTGGAAAGCCCCACAAATCCGACATCGCAATGCAAAATGCGCAGCAAACCCTCCGTCAATGGCAGGGCAGCCCTCAGAATAGCTATTAATACAGTACTACTGTTGTGTAATACTTCAGCGGTGGCCTCATAGTTCATCGGGGTGAGCACTTTCTTCTGCCTCTTTGGCAATGCCCTGGCGATTTCATAGCCCAGAAATGTGCCTAGCTGTATCAGATGCTCCCTGAATTGGCTCGGTTCCGTATTCTTGTCCCTTAAATACATCAAGTGATAAGAGATAACTGGGCTAGATTCAAAACTGTGTATCATTCTTACACCCCCATCTTCCGAACGAAACATTAAGCCAGCGCTGTTGATGCTCAATTTTACCATTCACTTTATTAGAATTAGATGGTGGAGTCAAGGGTCGCTCGGGGATTATGTGAATGGTCTATGATTCTGTCACCTGTTAACTGTTCAGTGAATATGTCACCATTAAAGTATGAATACGGAGATGGTGACGTTGAGCAAGAAGGAGAACAAGCGAGCGGTGGTTCTGGCTAAGATT
>JAMCVK010000019.1 GCA_023475225.1 Chloroflexota bacterium | reverse complement strand
GGCTCTCTTTTTGACCAGTCCTGGGGCAAGAAGTTATCCACATGTGGATACCCCTCCCCCATACCCCCTCCCCACTACTACTTATCAACATCCTCTAACTGTCACGGAGGCATCTGAACGCAATCAGGCAAATGCGGCTTAGGAAGTGGGTAACACACTGTCTTGACGATTGTATACCCCTTGAGCGGGGTGTTATAGCCTTCGCTGAACCCTCCTTTTCCAGGGAGTACTCTTGCCTAAGGGTGACACTGACTGCTATAACTTAGTCTAGAGCTAAATAGAGGAGGGAGGACGAAATGCTAGGCTTGGCAGCACCATTCTGGGAAATCCTGCTAAGGACAGTGATAATCTATGCCACTTTGTTGGTGGGACTACGCGTCTTTGGTAAACGTCAGTTGGGGCAGATGACCCCCTTTGACCTGGTGGTGCTCTTACTCATCGCTAATGCCGTTCAGAATGCGATGACAGGGCCAGATACCTCTGTTACAGGCGGGGTGCTGGCCGCTGCTACCTTGCTCGTCGTTAACTACGCTGTTTCGGCCTTGGCAGTTAAGAGTAGGCCTCTGGAAGCCTTGATCGAGGGAACACCCACCATCTTGATTAAAGATGGGGAGATGGTTCAAGAGAACATACGAAGGGAGATAGTAGACGAACAAGAGCTATTCGCTGCTCTCCGAGAGCATGGCGTAACTGAGATCAAGGAGGTGTCCCTGGCCGTCTTGGAGATCGATGGCACCATCAGCATCGTACCAGCCTCAGCAAATGTCATTAGAACCAAACGGCGCCTGCGCTTCCTCAGGCACAGAGGTTGAGGGGAGAACCCAGCCCTCGCCCGTGCGCATATTACTGCAGCGGGTTTGCCCCTGAGGTGACACTGAATTACCCTAATGTTATAATGGATAAAGCGTAGGGAGATGCAATAAGGTAGGGGCACGGTTCCCGTGCCCTCATTAAATAGACAAATATAAGAGGGCGAGGTGACCTCGCCTCTACAGTTTTCGGTGATCACAGCCTAGGAGGGTCTTATCCGCCTTCGGCGGATGCCCTAACTATTTCTCCTCCCTCTCCCGTCCTTCCCGTCCGGGAAGGACGGGAGAGGGAGTCAGGGGGTGAGGGCACTTTAAATAAAAGAAGGGAGATAACAGATGCTACCTAGCGAAGACACGCAAGATACTTTGGCCGATGCGGTTTTGGAGAGAGCCGAAGCCGAGGGGGTCAGGTTCGTCAATCTCCAATTTACAGACATCGTGGGTGTGGTGAAGAGTGTAACCATTCCCATCAATCAACTGGAGCGAGCTGTCAGGAGCGGGCTATGGTTCGATGGTTCCTCTATCGAGGGATTCGCCCGCATCGCCGAATCGGATATGTTCCTGATGCCGGATCTCAACACCTTTGCGGTGCTCCCCTGGGAGACAGACGTAAACAGGACAGCGCGGCTGATCTGCTGGGTTTTCAGCCCCAATGGCGATCTATTCCCTGGCGATCCACGCGCTGTGTTAGCCAGGTCTCTAAATGAAGCGAAGAAGCTGGGCTACTCCTACTACACGGGCCCCGAACTGGAGTTCTTCCTTTTTAAGCCCGATGAGGCCGGGCGCATCGCCCCCCTGCCCCATGACCGGGGCGGTTATTTCGATTTTTCTACTGACCTGGCCTCTCATGTCCGCAAGGAGATGGTGAATGCTCTGCAGCTGATGGGTATAAAGGTGGAGGCAAGCCATCACGAGGTAGCTGTCGGACAGCACGAGATCGATTTCGAGTATGCTGATGCCCTGCGGACAGCTGACAATGCCGTGACCTTCAAGTACACTCTTAAGGCTATCGCTCAAAAGAGCGGCTTACACGCCACCTTTATGCCTAAGCCGATCTTTGGCATTAACGGCTCAGGGATGCATACTCACCAAAGTCTATTTGACATTGCCACCAACCAAAACGCCTTCGCCGCTGAGGAAGACGAGTACAAGCTATCGGACGTGGCCAAGTATTTTATCGCCGGGCAGCTCTATCATGCCAGGGGCATGTGTGCCATCTTGGCCCCTCTGGTGAACTCCTACAAGCGACTTGTGCCCGGCTACGAAGCACCAGTTTATATCAGTTGGGCTCATATCAATCGTTCAGCCTTGATCCGTGTGCCTAAGGTTAGTCCCGGCAACACAGCCGCCACGCGGATCGAGCTGCGCTGCCCTGATCCTTCTTGTAACCCCTACCTCGCCTTCGCTGTAATGCTCCAGGCCGGTTTAAACGGCATCAGGAGGCGACTGCCGCTACCCGAAGCGGTGGAAGAGAATGTCTATCATTTGGACGAGAGCGAATTGAAACGACGCAACATCGGGGTCCTGCCGTCCACGCTGGGAGAGGCGCTGGAGGAGCTCAAGAAGGACGAGGTTGTTGTGCGTGAGGCCCTTGGCGAACATGTCTATGAGCGCTTCCTGGAGGCGAAGACGCTGGAGTGGGATCAGTACCGCCTCTACGTCAGTCCTTGGGAGGTGGAGCGCTATCTGGAAATATACTGACGGGAGGTATGAGAAGGGTGACTCTGGCCGATCAGATATGTCGATGGATACAGCAAACTGTTAAAGAGGCGAATAGCAGTGGTGTAGTCGTTGGACTAAGTGGTGGTATAGATTCTTCGGTGGTAGGGGTTTTAGCCAGGCGGGCCATGGGCGACCATGTGCTGGGGCTAATTATGCCCTGCCGTAGTCAGCCAACCGATGAGGAATATGCCAAACTGGTCGCCTCTAGGTTCGGTATCCCCACAGTGCGGGTGGACCTGGCTCCGCTCCTTGACTCTTTCTTGGAGTTGGTACCTCCAGGGAACGAGATGGCTCAGGCCAATCTGAAACCTAGGCTGCGCATGTTGACCCTTTACTATTTCGCCAACAGCCGAGGTTATCTGGTAGCTGGTACAGGAAACAAGAGTGAGCTTATGGTGGGCTATTTCACCAAGTATGGTGATGGTGGGGTGGATATTCTGCCTCTTGGGGGGCTGTTGAAGACACAGGTACGACAGCTGGCCAGAGATTTGGGCATACCTCAGGAAATCATCGCTAGACCACCTAGCGCCGGTCTATGGGCTGGACAGACAGATGAGGGTGAGCTGGGGATAACCTATGAGGACCTTGATAAGGCCATCGAGGCCATCGAGCGGGGCGGCGCCTCTGGCTGCGACCCGGCGGTTATCGCCGTGGTGCAGGGCATGTATGAGCGCTCGAGGCACAAGCGCTCCCTGCCTTTGATCTTCCAACCCTCTTTCTGAGCCGCAGAGGGCTTTTCCCCAGACCCTCTATCGGCTTCTCGGTTCCCAAGGGTTGGATATCACCCCTCGCGAGGGTGGAACAGAACGTAGAGGCGACCAGCCGGTCGCCCCTACGTTGCGAGGGTTTTCATTCCACCGTCAAGGGGAACTTAAAAACACCACCACCGAGTCTCTCCCCCGTTGGCAGGTAGTACAGTCCGACTTCGATCGTATAAGTGCCTGGTGGGGTGCTATGGGGCAGGGTGAGGCTGTGCCTATCGAGCACTGTCCTGCCCGGCTGCCAGGCTGTGGTGGGAAACCTCCCCTGGTCTGGATAGCCATCGTGTTGGGTTATCATCTTTCCCTGTCCATCGAGAAGGTGTACGAAAACGGTGTAATCCCGCTCGATCCCTGTTAGTGCCCGCCAGTAGAGTTGGATGTTCACCTCGTCTCCCGGATGGTACGTATCCCGGTCCAGATCGTAGCCCCAGAGGACCACCTTACCCCCAAAATCAGCCTTCACCCGAAACTCGGGCTCCCCTATCCCCTTCTGGGGAACTAACAGAGGCCCCAACCTGACGCCGTCACCCAGTGGATTACCAGTGGCGTCTGTGACGAGCAAGTTGCGAAAGTCCGTGAGCGAAGTCGTCCTGTAGACCTTGATCAGCCACCAATAAGCCCTTGGTGTCAGGTCAAGAGGAAGAGACATGGTGATCCAGGTAACGATATGGTCCCCTTGACACCACTGGCTGGAGAAATAGAAGGGCATATCCCTTCCCTCGTAGACCACATATTCACTATCTATCAAGTGGATGGAGATATTGTACCGCTTAGAAGTAGCATCGCCCGGCGCTGTCCACAGAAGGGCTATCGTCGAAGTAGTTCCTGGCTGAAGATCTCGCTCTACGCTGAAGGTATTCAGTCGCACTACCTTCTCGAACGCAAAGTCCGCCGCTGTTGACTTTTGAACCAGGGGCTGGAGGGCTTTAGGCATATCCTTAGCGTCTATCCGGAAAAATGAGAACTCTACCCCACTTCCTGGCATCTCGAGGGAAGCGATCTCAGAGCGAGGAAAATTCGACCATAGCACTTTGGCCCCAGGGCTCTCCCTCTCCGAGACTAAATACATTACAGGGCCGCTTCCCTCCCGCGGCACCACAAAGGTATCCGCTGTGCTGAAATGAAAGACATTCTTAAGATTGTGTCGTAGTAGCTGATACACTATAACATCTCTCTCGCCGGCCCCTGCTACATAGACCCGTTCCAACTGACGCTCCTTTATCATTCGTTGAGTCAGAGTCAGCACATTCTCAGCATAAGCCAGGGGCAGACCGTAGTCGCTTTTGACCCAGTACTCGGGGATGACCTGGAAAAAGACCCTGGCCAGCAGCAGCTGAATCACAACGAGAGCCGCCAAGGCGGTCACCAAACCTAACGGCAAAAGGGGGGATAGTAAACTGCGTAGCCGCTTATAAACCTCAGCTACCCCGATACCCATCATAAGGAATTGCATAGGATAGCCTGCTAACAGGTAGTTGGGATATACCGGGCTGGCGTGGTCTACTAAAAACATCACGGGCAGAAAGATTGTCAGCAGTGATAGTAAGTAGGGAGCTGCTGCCCTGAATTCTCGCCTTTTGGACAACCCTATAACACGGGTCAGCGAGAAGAAGATGCCCAAGGCCATCAAGAACCGCGCAAAGAGGCTGAAGGCATCGGGTACGCCCCTTGTTGCATCCAGCACCTGACCTCCTTGATTAGCATAGGCCTGGTACCCCTCATTGCCCACGATGAGGAAGGCAGCCCGCAGGCTATCGAGATCCACTCTGGAAGAAAGATAAGCCAGCGTGCCTGGGCTAGGCTCCGTCACGTTGCGCAGGTTGCCTAGATTGGGAAGCACCGCACCAAACAGGTAAGGCGTAGCTAAAAGAGCAAATAGGGCCACGCCCCCTAGGAACCATCGTTTAGGTACCCTGCTGAGTCCCAGGGCGAAGCCCACCGCGGCCGTAACCAGGTGGACAAGGGCCACAACGTAAACCTGGGTGAGGATGGCTAGCCATAAGAAGGGTAGGACACCGTCGCGACGGCGGCCCTTGGTGATAAGGTCACACAATGACCACACCAGCAGGACCGTGAATAGGGGCATCATGTCGTTGCCCAATAGCCGCCGCGAGAACACCACGGCCCAGGGGTTGACTGCAAAGAGTAGAGCCGCAATCAAGGCAATCCCACGACCGAAGTAGGCCCGAGTGAAACCCCAACAAGCGGCCACGGCCAGCACATTGAGCAGGGCCACCACAATGTAGGGCCCAATGAGCCGCGAGGTGAAGGGCATGGCCAGCATGAGGAGATAGGCTTGGAAGGGGCCATTGGGCACGCCTATGGAGGAGACCATGCCACGATCGAGGAGCCTATGTTGGTCGAAAGCGTTGCGCGCTATCTCCCACAGATTGGCATCATCGGGGCGGAACTGGCCAAAGTCGAGATATGCCAGCCGCAGATAAGTGGCAAGGGCGAGGGTCAGCCCCACTAGGAGAAGCTCGAATCGCAGCCCCCAACCTTCTCTCAGAGGCCCTATCGGACCATAATCGGGGCGTTCTGGCATAGCCGATGTCGATCTCCTTTCTGTCCCTTACCGATGACGTTATCATAGATGCGGGGGATCGGACGGAAGTCCAGGGTAAGCAGCATAGAGGGGAGTGGATTGAGACAGACCTTTGCTGAATTCACTTTATTGGCCTCACCGTAGACCGGTTTAAAATACGCTCCGCCGCCGTGTGGGGATCGAGTTGCCCCGTGGCTATCTGCTCGACGAGCATCTCTAGATGGGACTCGCTCGTCTGGAAAAGCCGCCGACCAAACTCCTCCTTGATGGCCTCGATCAGCTCCTCCCTGGCCCTCTGGCGGAGACGTTGCGGTAAGAGGCCACTCTCTTCCAGATACTGTTTGTGCTGCTGGATGGTCTCGATCAGGGCACCAATCCCCTGACCAGTCGTCGCTACGGTTTGCAGAATAGGTGGTGTCCAGGACTCATCTCTCGGCCGAAGGGTCTGCAACATCTCGAGCTCAGAGACCAACCGCGCTGCATTCTCCTTATCGGACTTATTGACCACGAAGAGGTCGGCGATCTCTAAGATGCCAGCCTTGATGACCTGGATCTCATCGCCAAGTCCGGGTACTGTGACCACGACGACGGTATGTGCCGTGCTGGCTATCTCCACCTCATCTTGCCCTACCCCAACGGTCTCTACGATGACGAGTTGACAGCCGAAGGCATCTAAGGCCCTGACCGCAGCAGCCGTCGCTTCGGCCAGGCCGCCGAGATGACCACGCGTGGCCATGCTGCGGATGAAAACGCCTGGGTCGGAGCTGAGCTCCGTCATGCGCACGCGGTCGCCCAGAAGGGCTCCACCAGTGAAGGGGCTGGTCGGATCGACCGCGATCACCCCGACGCTCCGGCCTAGTTGACGAAACCCCCTCACCAACTGATTGACCAGAGTGCTCTTGCCTGTCCCCGGTGCGCCGGTGATACCGATGATATGAGCCCGGCCAGTGTGAGGGTGAAGCTGGCGTAGCGCCTCACGGGTCCCCGGTGTTCGGTTCTCGATCATCGTAATGAGCCTGGATAGGGCGCGCCGGTCCCCTTGCAGGAGACGTTCCACGATCTCTTTCACGGCCTAGCGGGCCCTATCTGGCGGATGTTGTCTCTCAGGAAAGCGACGATCTCTGGCATAGGCGTTCCAGGCCCAAAGATGTCCTTAATTCCCATCTCCCTCAGAACTGGCCCATCCCCATCAGGGATGATGCCCCCCACAATGACCGGGATATCCTCCGCCCCCCGTGCCTTAAGCAGCTCCATTAGGCGGGGAATGAGCACCATATGGGCCCCTGAGAGGATGCTCAACCCAATGACGTCGACATCCTCCTGGATGGCCGCCTCAACGATCATCTCTGGCGTTTGCCTCAGGCCAGTGTAAATGACCTCCATGCCAGCATCGCACAGGGCCCGTGCCACCACCTTTGCCCCACGATCGTGGCCGTCTAGGCCTGGCTTGGCTATCAGTACTCTTATTTTCCTCTCTCCAGTCATAAGACCCCCTTAGAACTCGATACCACGGCGAGCCATAACCCCCCGTCCAAAGGGATGTTTGATTTCTTTCATCTCCGTCACCAGATCAGCTAGTTCGATGACCTCGGGTGGTGCCTGACGCCCGGTCAGAACCAGTTCGACGCCTTTCGGTCTGGCACGGATCAGGTCCAGCACTGCTTCCAGGGGCAAGAGGTTCCATGCCACAGCGATATTGATCTCATCAAGGATAACCAGGTCATAGTATCCACTGTGAATGGCTTCTCGGGCGTGTTCTAGTCCGCCCAAAGCCAGCCGTCGATCCTTCACAGTGATCCTTTCCGGATGCACCCATTCAGCGGAGCCAAACTGTACCAGGCTGATGTTAGGTAACCGGGCTAGAGACTTGACCTCACCGTAGGCGACGCCTTTCAGGAATTGAACGATGTGCACCCGTAGACCCTGGCCGACAGCGCGGAGGGCCAAACCGAGGGCCGCCGTAGTCTTGCCCTTGCCATCGCCGGTATAAACATGCACTAGTCCCAGGTTGGTCCCTTGTCTAAGCTCATTTCGTTTCGCTGAGCTCGATGAGGATGCCATGGGCTGCCTCCGGATGGATGAAGGCGATCCTTGTGCCATGCGCACCGACGCGGGGTATCGTGTCTACTAACGGTACGCCACGTTCGCTTAAGGAGTGCAGGGTTGCTTCGATATCATCCACCTCAAGGCAAATATGGTGAAGCCCTTCACCCCTCTTCTCCAGGAACTTGGCCACCGTACTCGTTTCACTGATGGGCTCAAGGAACTCGATCTCCCCATCCCCGATGGGGAGGAACGTAATCTTCAGACCTTGCTCAGGCGCAGCCTTCGATTCAGAAGGTTGCAGTCCCAGGACCTCTTTGTAGAACCGCAGTGCCTCTTCGGTATCCCTTACGGCCACAGCCACATGATTGACTCTCTTTATCATTTTAGATACCCTCATCCTCCTGTATCCTCCTTCTCCCGCCTTGCGGGAGAAGGAGGAGAATAGTTAGGGCGTCCGCCGAAGGCGGATAGGACCCTCCCCGTAGGGGCAACCCTTGCGGTTGCACCTACCTTGACCTCCCCTCGCCCCGGCGGGAGAGGGGGGAATAAGGGTTTGGGGATACCCCAAACCCCAGCCTAAATTACCAACGTCTCTTTGTACTCACCGAAAACGGAACGTAGCACGTCGCATATCTCTCCCAGGGTGCAGAGGTTTTCCACACAACGCAGGATCACTGGTACCAGATTATCGGAGCCGCGGGCTGTTTCCCGCAGCTCGCCTAGGAGAGAATTGACCAGCTCGTTGTCGCGGCGTCTGCGCAGATCGGCCAGCCTTCTTGTCGCCTCTAATGCGATCTGAGGATCAGTCTGCCATAGTAGGGGCGAGGTCACCTCGCCCCTCCAAGTGGCGAATTTGTTGACGCCGATTACCGTCCGCTGTCCCCTTTCCACCTCTTGCTGATAACGATAGGCGCTTTCCTGAATCTCGCGTTGGAAGAATCCCCTCTCGAGGGCCACCAGAGTGCCACCCATGGCCTCGATTCGACTCAGGTACTCCTGGGCCCTTCTCTCCATCTCGTTGGTCAACGCCTCTAAGTAATAACTACCAGCCAGAGGATCGATGGTATCAGCCACCCCACTTTCGTAGGCGAGGATTTGCTGGGTGCGCAAGGCGATGCGCACAGCCTTCTCTGAGGGTAAGGCCAGAGCCTCGTCCATGGAATTAGTGTGTAAGGACTGTGTTCCACCCAATACAGCCGCCAGGGCCTGGATGGTGGTACGGACGATGTTGTTCTCCGGCTGTTGGGCCGTCAGGGTGGAGCCGGCTGTCTGCGCGTGGAAACGGAGCATCCAGGAGCGGGGATCCTTAGCCCCAAAGCGATGGCGCATAATCTTCGCCCAAAGCCGTCGCCCTGCCCTGAACTTGGCCACCTCTTCAAAGAGGTCATTATGGGCGTTAAAAAAGAAGGAGAGGCGCGGCCCAAAGTCATCGAGGTCCAGTCCCACCGCCAAGGCTGCTTCGACGTAGGTGATGGCGTTGGCCAGAGTGAAGGCCAGCTCTTGTACGGCCGTCGCCCCGGCCTCCCGAATATGATAGCCGCTAATGGAAATGGAGTTCCAACGGGGCAGGTGGGCGCTACAGTAAGCGATCAGATCGGTCACCAGGCGCAACGATGGTTTCGGGGGAAAGATATAGGTTCCCCTGGCGATGTATTCTTTTAAGATGTCATTTTGAATGGTACCCATAAGCTGCGCTGAGGTGATGCTTCGGCGCTTAGCCACGGCGATGTACATGCCGAGGATTATCGCTGCTGTGGCATTGATCGTCATCGAGGTGCTGACCTTATCAAGGGGGATCTGGTCAAAAAGACGCTCCATATCCTCTAGGGAGTCGATGGCTACGCCGACCTTGCCTACTTCACCCAGAGCTAAGGGATGGTTGGAATCATAGCCCAGCTGGGTTGGTAGGTCGAAGGCTACCGAAAGCCCTGTTTGCCCCTCTTCGAGGAGATAGCGGTAGCGCCGGTTGGACTCCTCGGCGGTACCATAACCGGCGTATTGACGCATCGTCCAGAGTCTCCCCCGATACATAGTCGGTTGTACCCCCCTGGTGAAGGGATATTCGCCTGGAAAGCCGAGGTCAGAGAGGTAATCCATTTGGGCCGTATCGTCCGGGCCATAGAGTCGTTGAATGGGGATTTGGGAAGAGGTGGCAAAATGCTCCTGGCGTTCAGGACAACGTTGCACAGTTGGCCCGACCGTTTCCTTCTCCCACCTTCCCCTTTCCTTGGCTGCCAGATCAGCGGGTGTTGACATATTCCTTCTCCCCTTTAGCGCTAGGCTAGCGAAAGCAAAAGGCCTCCGTGCTCTACTTTCTGCCCCTTTTGAACGTAAATGGCTCTCACCGTCGCATCCCGCGGCGAGCGCAGCTCGTTTTCCATTTTCATCGCCTCGAGCACGAGCAGCCGCTCGCCTTTAGCCACCCGTTGGCCGGAACGAACGTCCAGCCGGACGATCAAGCCAGGCATCGGCGCCTTTAGGGCCAGCTCGCCCTCCTCTCTTCTTTCCTTCCTCACCACGGCCGAAAGCCGCTTGGCTCGCTCGTCCTGTACCTGCACCCGGTATAATTGCCCGCCAATGATGACGGTATATTCGCCCTCTTGCTGTTCAACGAACACCTCATAGGATAGTTGATCCACGATTAGGGAATAGAGGGAGGTATCAGCCACTTGTTGCAGATCTATGATCAGCGGGCGATCGGTGACCTTAACCTGGACAATGCCACCCTTCTCTTCACCGATGTCGATTTCGATCTCTTCGTCATCCACCTGGGCGAAATATTTCACTTTGGCCTCAGCCCTTCCCGTCTGGCTGCCGATTTCCAGCCTATGAACCCTAACCTCTCCGCATGGTGCCTGACAAAAGCCTTCTGTCTGTTCTGGTGGGCTATAACCGCGGCGGCCACCGCGGCAATATGGCGTTGTTGGTCTCTCTCCGCTTCATCCGCAGTGGGGGGACGGCTATCTAAATAGCTGGTATCATACCGACCACCGATGAAACTGGCCGTATCCATCACGCTTAGATGAAAGGGAATATTGGTCTGGATGCCGATGATCTTGTATTCACGCAAGGCCCTTCTCATCCTCAGGATAGCCTGTCCACGCGTCTCCCCCCAGACAGCTAGCTTGGCGATCAAAGGATCGTAGTATAGCGATACCTCAAAGCCATCGTAAATACCACTGTCCAGACGCACACCAGATCCACTCGGTTCGTAAACAGCCGTCACCCGTCCTATGGAGGGTAGGAAATTGTTATAGGGGTCCTCGGCGGCGATGCGACACTCGATGGCCCAGCCCTTGATCTTGATATCCTCCTGGGCGTAACGTAGCTTGCGTCCTGCGGCCATACGCAACTGTTCCAGGACGATATCGACCCCGGTTGCCAATTCTGTGACCGGATGTTCGACCTGGAGGCGTGTATTCATCTCCAGGAAGTAGAAGTTCTTATCCTTATCCAGCAGAAACTCAACCGTGCCGACGCTCTCATAGTGGGCCGCCTTGGCTGCCCCCACTGCCATCTCTCCCATCCTCTGGCGTAGCTCCTCGTCAACCACAGCTGAGGGCGCCTCCTCGATCAGCTTTTGATGTCGACGCTGTATGGAGCACTCGCGTTCACCCAGATGGACGATATTGCCATAGCGATCAGCCAGTAACTGAAATTCGATATGACGGACGCCATCAAGATGCTTTTCCAGGTAGAGACCGGCTCGCCCAAAAGCAGCGATGGACTCCCGGTAGGCAGAGTCGAAGGCCGCAGGTAGGTCCTCTAGATGCCGCACGATGCGCATCCCTCTTCCTCCACCACCGGCGGCAGACTTGATCACTATCGGCAAGCCGAGACGTTCTGCTTCAGCCGCAGCTTCGTCTGCATCACGTAGCTCCGCATAGCTACCGGGAACAACCTGGATGCCCACTGCCTGCATAGTCCGGCGGGCTGTGATCTTGTCGCCCATAGCCAAGATCGTTTGTGGTGGTGGGCCGATAAAGATGATCCCTGCGTCAAGACAGGACTGGGCAAAGGTGGCATCTTCGGCTAGAAAGCCGTAACCGGGATGGATGGCCTCCGCCTGGCATCGCCTGGCCACTTCGATAATCTTATCCGCGCGCAAATAGCTGTCCTTCGCCAGCGCTGGACCAATTGGGTAGGACTCGTCGGCATAGCGTACGTGGAGCGAGTTGCGGTCTACATCTGAGTAGACCGCTACGGTAGAGATGCCCAGTTCAGCACAGGCTCGTAGGATACGGACGGCTATTTCCCCTCGATTGGCCACTAGTACCTTGCGAAACATGACCTTATTCTAACACTATCAGCACGTCACTGTTGTTAACGGTCGTACCCTCAGCAACAGCGATCCTCTTCACCATCCCGCCCTGTGGGGCACGAATCTCGTTTTCCATTTTCATCGCCTCGATGATCATTAAGACGGCGTCCTCTTTTACTTCAGCTCCTTCTCTTACCCTGATAGAGATGACCCTACCGGGCATAAGTGCCTTCACGACGCCAAAGTCAGGCACCCTGGGCACGGTTTTGGGGGCAAGTGGAGTAGGGGTCCTCACGCCTGCTCCTAGCGTCTCCACCCGATAGGCTTTTCCATTGACCAGTACGGTGCGTCCCTGAAGCTCTATTTTATAGGGGCGCCCGTTGACCTGGATCGTGAATTGGGAATCCTCCCTTCGCACTTGCACCTTAAAGGAGTTCCCATCAACGCTGACCGTATCCTGATTCAACTGAACATAGTATGCTTTGCCATCTATATTTAATTTCATTTGATCCAGCGCAACTCATCAAGGGCCGTTGAACGAAGGCGCCCGGTCATTCTCCATAGTGAACGGTCGGCCGAAGTGGGAGGTTTCGGCCCACTTGAGTGGCTGATAGCTGCCGCGATGGCTGCCACAACCTCCTGCTCCAGCTGCTCCCCAGCCGCTCTCCCCTTGAAGAATTCCAGGGCTATGGAGGGAAAGAGGGCATAGGAGAGCACATCCTCTTCGCTCCGGCTGTATGCTGCGCTCTCCTTAGCCGCTTGGGCGTATTCAGGAGGCAACAAATCAGCTGGCCTCTGCTCCACGGTTTCCTCATCATCGATCGCCAGCCGCCTGATCCTCTCATCTACCGGTGCTGGCGGACGGCCGTAGAGACCCTTGATGTAGGATTTTACCTCCTTTGGGATGACCTTATAGCGCTTTCCAAGCAGAACATTCAGTGTGGCCTGTGTACCGACGATTTGACTGGATGGGGTGACTAGTGGCGGATAACCCAATTCCTGGCGCACCTGTGGCACCTCCCGTAGCACCTCAGGCATCTTATCCAGCGCACCCTGTTCCTGAAGTTGAGCGGCCAGGTTGGAGATCATGCCTCCGGGTATTTGGAAGACGAGCACATTCGTATCTACCCCGCTAAACTCACTCTCGAAGGCTCGATATCTCCTCCGTACTTCAGCGAAATATTGGGCAATCTCGGAGAGCAAGGTCAGGTCGAGCCCTGTATCTCTAGGAGTGCCCCTTAACATGCTCACGAAACTCTCCGTTGGTGGTTGTGAGCTGCCCAGGGCCATGGTGGAGATGGCCGTATCAACGATATCGATGCCCGCCTCCGCGGCCTTAAGATAGGTCGCCTGCGCCATACCGCTGGTATAGTGGCAATGCAACTGGATCGGTAGGTCGAGGCTCTCTTTAAGTCTCGTTATTAACTCGTAGGCCTCGTAGGGGGCGAGCATGCCGGCCATATCCTTGATACAAATAGAATGAGCTCCCAGGGATTCTAACTGCTTGGCTAATTGAACGTACAGGTCAATGTTGTGTACGGGACTGAGGGTGTAACAGATGGCTGCCTGGACGTGAGCCCCCTCTCGGCAGGCGACCTTCATCGCCAACTCCATATTACGGATATCGTTCAGAGCATCGAAGATGCGGAAGATGTCGATGCCGTTCTGGCGCGCCTTGGCGACAAAGCGCTCGACGATGTCATCGGGATAATGGCGGTAACCGACGATGTTTTGGCCACGCAGCAGCATTTGAAGGGGTGTCTTGCGAATATGGGACTTAATCTGGCGCAGTCTTTCCCAGGGGTCCTCGTGGAGGAAGCGCAGGCAGGTATCGAATGTTGCTCCCCCCCAAACCTCAAGGGAGTGATAGCCGACCTCGTCCAGGCGGGTGGCGATGGGGAGCATGTCCTCGGTTCGCAGGCGTGTGGCCAGGAGGGATTGGTGAGCATCTCTGAGGACGGTGTCCGTTACTTTGACCGGATTCTCTTTCATAGCAGATTCCACAATTATAGAGGTATGTTACCGTGTTTCTTGGGTGGGTTATTATCACGCTTATTCTGTAACATCTCCAGGGCAACGATCAGTTTAGGACGAGTCTGGCTTGGCTCGATCACCTCATCGATGTAGCCGCGGGCGGCCGCAATGTAGGGGCTAGCGAACTTCTCGCGGTATTCTTCAATAAGCTGTTGTCGCATAGCCTCGGGGTCGGCTGCTCTCTCGATCTCTCGCTTGAAGATTATATCCACCGCACCCTCGGGTCCCATCACGGCTATCTCCGCTGATGGCCAGGCATAGTTTATGTCGCCGCGAACGTGCTTACTGTTCATGACACAGTAGGCGCCGCCGTAAGATTTGCGCGTGATCACCGTGATTTTGGGCACAGTGGCCTCGCAGTAAGCGTAGAGCAGCTTGGCTCCGTTGCGGATGATGCCACCATGTTCCTGGGCGACGCCGGGTAAAAAGCCGGGCACATCTTCGAAGGTGATGATAGGGATATTGAAACAGTCGCAGAAGCGCACGAAACGGGCTGCCTTTATTGAGGCATTGATATCCAACACGCCGGCTAACACGCTGGGCTGCTGAGCGACGATGCCTATAGAGCGGCCATTCAGCCTGGCGAAGCCGATGATAATATTTTGGGCGAAGTGCTCCTGGATCTCAAAGAATTGGCCGTTGTCAAAGACCAGGCGAATAATCTCCTTCATATCGTAAGGCTTGATAGGGTTATCAGGGATGATCATATTCAGCCCATCGTCTACGCGGGCCGGGTCATCGGAGGTTTCAACAGCCGGTGGATCCTCCAGGTTGTTCTGAGGGATGAAACTGAGCAGATGCCTGACCAATGATAGGCATTCCTCTTCGCTCTCGGCGGCGAAGTGAGCCACGCCACTGATGGCATTGTGTGTCATTGCCCCACCAAGGTGTTCAAAAGTAACATCCTCGTGCGTGACGGCCTTAATCACTGTGGGGCCGGTGACAAACATATGGCTTGTCCCCTTAATCATAAAGATGAAATCGGTTAAGGCGGGTGAGTAGACGGCCCCCCCCGCGCATGGCCCCATTATGACCGATATCTGGGGGATGACACCGGAGGCCAGGGTGTTACGCAGGAAGATGCTGGCATAGCCTCCCAGGCTATCCACCCCTTCTTGGATACGCGCCCCGCCCGAGTCGGCCAAAGCGATGACCGGTGCGCCATTTTTCAGGGCCATATCGAGGATCTTGCAGATCTTCATTGCCTGAGTTTCAGACAGGGACCCGCCGAAGACCGTAAAATCTTGGGCGTAGACATAGACGAGACGGCCATCGATCCGGCCATAGCCACTAACGACGCCGTCTCCCAAGAACCTTCGTCTCTCCAGGCCAAATTCAGTAGCTCGGTGCGTGACGAAGGCATCCAACTCTTGAAAGCTGCCCTCATCGAGGAGAAGGTCGAGACGCTCCCGAGCGGTCAATTTGCCCTTAGCGTGTTGCTCCTCTATCCTTCTTCGGCCACCCCCCAGGAGGGCTTCCTGCCACATCTGGCGCAGTCGCTCAATTTTGGCTTCTATCATGGTAAGATAATACCTCTCCTCTCTCTGCCGTTAAAAAAACGCTAACTATTTGAGGATATTGGCCGCAATAACCATACGTTGCACCTCATTGGTGCCCTCATAGATCTGAGTGATGCGCGCATCACGGAAGTAGCGCTGAATAGGGTACTCACGTGCGTAGCCGTAGCCACCATGGATCTGGACGGCCCTGGTCGCCGCCCGCATAGCTGTATCCGAAGCACAGAGCTTGGCCATCGCTGCCTCTTTGGTGAAGCGTTGTCCCTTATCCTTCAGGCTAGCAGCGTACAGGGTGAGCAGACGAGCGGCGGCTATTTCGGTAGCCATCTCCGCCAGTGGCCACTGGATGGCTTGAAATTCGGCGATCGGTTTTCCAAACTGGTGCCGTTCTTTAGCGTACTTGACTGAATCTTCGAAGCAGGCCTGAGCGATGCCCACTGCTTGGGCGGCTATGCCTATTCGGCCACAATCCAAAGCCTGCATAGCCAGCCGAAAACCACCTCCAGGTTCCCCCAGAAGATTCTCTTTCGGCAGACGACAGTCCTGGAAAACGAGCTCGGCAGTGCCGGAGGCTCGCATCCCCATGGTACGTACTCTGGATCCTATGGAAAAGCCAAGAGTGCCCTTCTCAATGATGAAAGCGCTGATGCCCTTGGCCCCAAGTGATCTATCTGTGGAGGCGAACAGGATGAGGACATCGGCTACGGCTCCGCTGGTAATGAATATCTTAGAACCATTGATGACCCATTGCTCACCTGCCGACACAGCTGTTGTCTCCATGGAGGCCACGTCAGATCCAGCGTTGGGCTCGGTGAGGGCAAAAGCGCCGATCTTCTCCCCTCGGGCCAACGTCGGTAAGAAGCGTCGTCTCTGCTTCTCATTACCAAAGAGGAGGATGGTATGGCAAACTAAAGAGTTATGAATGGACATAATCAATCCGGTCGCGGCACAGGCGCGGGAGATCTCCTCCACTGCCAGAGCGTAACTTACTGTATCGATGTGAGCACCACCGTACTCCTCGGGGACGAACGTGCCCATCAGCCCCAGCTCCGCCAACTTCCGCAGATTCTCGTAGGGGTACTCCTCGGCCTCATCGTAGCGCGCCGCCATCGGCTGTAACTGGGCCGTGGCCAGACCACGCACAGTATCGCGGATCAGGCGCTGATCGGCAGTCAGTTCAAAATCCACGTCCTTCCTCCCTAATATTTATAGAACCCCTGTCCACTCTTACGGCCAAGATGACCAGCCTGGACCATACGGCGAAGGAGCGGACAGGGCCGATACTTCGAATCGCCAAAGCCAGCGTAGAGCACCTCCATTATGTGCAGACAGACGTCCAGTCCGATCAGGTCTGCTAGTTGTAGCGGACCCATGGGGTGATTCATGCCCAGGCGCATCACGGTGTCAATATCATCGCGCTTGGCTACGCCCTCCATAAGGGCATAAATGGCCTCGTTGATCATCGGCATCAGGATACGATTGGAGATGAAACCCGGGTAATCGTTCACCTCAACCGCTATCTTGCCGAGTTTCGTAGCCAGGGCTTTGACGAAAGCGGTCGTTTCCTCGCTGGTAGACATTCCTCGAATAACCTCAACCAGCTGCATCACCGGCACCGGGTTCATAAAGTGCATGCCGATGACCTTATCGGCTCGCTTTGTGGCCGCCGCCAACTGCGTGATAGAGATAGATGAGGTATTTGAGGCTAAGACGGTTTGCGGGGCGCAGAGACTGTCCAGCCTGCGGAAGAGGTCCATCTTTGCTTCCGCATCCTCGATGATGGCCTCGATCACGATAGTCGATTCGGCGAGATCGTTGAGCTCGAGCGAGGTCGTGATTCGCCGCAGGGTAGCCTCACTCTCCTCCTCGGTGAGACGTCCTTTCTCCACACCGCGGGCCAGATTCCGGCTGATGGTCGCTAAGGCTTTGTCTAACTGTCTTTGATCGACATCGACCAGGGTCACCCTAAAGCCTGCTTGGGCAAAGACCTGAGCGATACCGTTGCCCATCGTGCCTCCCCCTACCACACCCACCTTAGCCGTCTCTTTCATCGCTCTATCACCTCAATGCTCATAGCTATGGCGCTACCACCGCCGAGACAGAGGGAGGCTAATCCTCTCTTTCCCCCACGGGCGCGCAAGGCATAGATTAGGGTTGTTAGGATGCGGGCGCCGCTGGCTCCGATAGGATGCCCAAGGGCCACCGCTCCGCCATTTACATTTATCTTGTTCCAATCCCACCCCAGCTCCTTGCCGTTGGCCAGGATTTGCGCACTGAAGGCCTCGTTGACCTCGATCAGGTCGAAATCGGCTAGTGAGAGCCCTGTTTGGCTCAGCAGTTTTCGGATGGCCAGGGGTGGTGCGGCAAAGATGAACCTGGGCTCGATGCCCACCGCCGTGTAAGCAGTGATCCGTGCTAAGGGTGGCCGTCCGCTGCGCTCCGCTTCTTTGCCCTCCATTACGACGAGGGCAGCGGCCCCATCGCTGAGTCCAGGTGCATTGCCAGGTGTAACCGTTCCATTGAATTGGAAAGCCGGCTTAAGCCTGGCCAGGGCCTCAAGGCTGGTATCTGCCCGGGGCGTCTCATCGGTATCGAAGATGATCGTGCCCTTCTTGTGGGGCACCTCGACGGGAACTATTTCGTCCCTAAACTTACCACTCTCACTGGCCATTAGAGCCTTACGGTGGCTCTCCAGGGCGAACTCGTCTTGCTCCTCCCGACTGATACCGAATTGGGCGGCGATGAACTCGGCGGCATCGCCCATATGCCAGTTCTCGAACGAACACCACAGCCCATCGCAGATGTCGGCATCAACCAACTCCCCGTTTCCGAGGCGGTAGCCATTTCTGGCATTACGCAAAAGGTAGGGGGCATTACTCATGCTCTCCATCCCTCCGGCAACGAGGCATCGGGCATCCCCGGCCTTGATTGCCTGGGCGGCCAACATCACGGCTTTCAGTCCAGAGCCGCACACCTTATTGATGGTGAGGACTGGGACTGCGGGGGGTATCCCGGCGTGAATAGCGGCCTGTCTGGCCGGGGCTTGACCTAAGCCGGCGGAGACGACGTTGCCCATGATCACTTCGTCCACCTGTTGGGGATTGATCCCGGCCCGTCTGACCGCCTCACGGATCACAATGGAGCCCAGTTGGGTAGCGGAAAAGGGAGAAAGTGCTCCGAGAAACTTGCCGGTAGGGATACGCACCGCGCTGATGATGACTACCTCATGTTCCGGGGACATGGCGGCCTCACCTTCATCCTGATAGAGTTGCTCCTAAGGAGTATCGGCTCAACCTTAGGCAAGCACACCGTTCTATGATAGCAGAAAAGGCCGTCTGGCGCCAACATCGGTCGGCCGGGCCTCTTGCATAATGATGGGTTGGAGTTCGGCAAGATGCTCGAGAGCCGTGGTGGGAGTGTGCTGTTCTCATCTTGTACAGGCGCTTCTACTTCTTAGTCTCCCAAGGGACAGGGACGTAACGGCAAGGATCATCACTCATATTGAGCTTGACTACCAGGCCATAGTCCGGCGTACTGTCCTCTTGTGCTCTACGAGGCAGCAGAACAGGCCAGATCGAAGATTCTTCGAACTTCTCTGGGCAACGATACTTCAGGTAGTGCCCGTCCCGACCCCAGAACATCATCGGCAGGCCGATGGGGCACAGGGGCGTGCCCAGGGTGTTGGTAATTCCGGGTGGCTCCTTCTCGTTACGAGGGTTCAAGGGAATCATGGGGATCCCTCCGTGTTCAATTATGGAAACGATGTTGGATTGGCTGTCATAGGCCCACCGATAACCGAATTCAGGACCATAATCTTCTTCTGTTACTTCTTGTTCAATGTCGCCCTCTCTTCCATAGGGTGATATTTTCGCTGAACACTTAAGCCCTGTCAAAATCGTAGAACATCAACAAAAAAACCCTCGTTGAGTTATTGACATCTCCCACCGAGCGTGTTATAATGTGGTATAGTGGACTAGTCCACTTGTCCACTATACCACAAGCGCGATAGGACAATGAGTCCATGCAGTACTTGCTAGGCATTGATCTCGGCACATCAACCTGCAAGGCGACACTACTCTCATCCGACGGACAGGCCTTGTCGGCTGAATGTGACCCCTATTCTTTACATACTCCTCAGGATCAATGGGCCGAGCAAAACCCTGACGACTGGTGGGGCGCGGTCAGGCAAGCAGTAAGGCGGGCAATCGAATTGGCAGGCTGTGGAGAGCGAGATGTGGCAGCCATTGGGTTATCCGGACAGATGCATGGGCTGGTTTTGTTAGACGACGACTACCGACTCCTCAGGCCAGCTATACTTTGGTGCGACCATCGCTCGTCTCAGCAATGCCATCATACTCTTCGTCAATTACCTACAATCGAATCAATCACTAAGAACAGTCTAATACCCGCCTTTACCCTTCCAAAGTTGCTCTGGGTCCGAGACAATGAGCCATCGGTCTACAGCAGAATCCGCTGGGTACTTCTCCCTAAAGACTACATCAGGTTCCGCATGACGGGCGAACTTTTCTCAGAACCGTCTGATGCTTCCGGGACAGCTATGTTTGACGTTACAAACCTCACCTGGTCTCCAGAGATCTTGAAGCTGCTACGCATACCTCTGGACTGGCTGCCGCCATGTGTCTCCTCAACGGAGATAACTGGATTGCTGATGAGCGCTGCAGGCGAAGATTTAGGTTTAGTACCGGGAATCCCTGTAGTTGGCGGGGCTGGGGACCAAGCTGCACAAGCGGTCGCTATGGGCGCAACAGTACCTGCGATTCTTGGTATCACAATCGGAACATCCGGTGTCATTATGATGACTCAAACTTCACCAGTGGTTGGCTCGTTCTGCCATGCCATAAGTCACCGGTGGCTTCAGCTAAACTCAGTGTACGCAGCTGGCCTCTGTCTTAGCTGGTATCGCGAGAGCTTTCTGCCCGAGGTCTCATACGATGATTTGGTTTCTCTCGCAATAGACGCCCCGCCGGGAAGTTCTGGTCTTATTTTTCTCCCTTTCCTTCTCGGAGGGCGGGAATCGATCGGCTCTTCGGTGCCCGCGGGTTACACTGGCCTAAGTGTTCGACACGATCGCAGTCACCTTGTTAGGGCTCTACTGGAGGGGGTGGCATTTGAGTTTCGGCGTATGCTCAATGCATGGATCAAACAGGGGATGATGGTTGAAGAAGTGCGCATGTCGGGAGGAGGCTCTAAGAGTGACCTCTGGCGGAGCATCATGGCCAATATTCTGAATCTGCCAATAGAAAGAATAGATAGAGAGGCATCTTTTGGTGCGGCGTTGCTTGCAGGGGTCGGTGTCGGCTGGTGGAAGTCCGTACAAGATGGCTATGAAGCAAATCCCTCATTTGGTGAGCGAGAGGAGCCAGTGTTGTCTTTGGCAGAGCAGTATGAGGGAAGTTACCGCCGTTACGTCGACTTTTACGAGTTGCTAGCGGGGGGACTTGGACAACTGCACGGAGATCCGAGACATGGCAGGTAGAAACTTGAATTTCGTTCTGGATGCGAGGTCCCCCTCGCTGATCTATCGTCAAATCATGAATGCTGTCAGGGAGCGGATAGAAGCCAACGAGTTCCAGGTAGGCGACAGATTACCATCCGAGCGAGAATTGAGCGAACAGCTGAGCGTTAGTAAAATGACCGTTCGCCAAGCAATGAGGGAGCTGTCTCGCGCGGGCTACTGCTATAAAGTGCGAGGGAAGGGGCTCTTTGTCAGCAAGAGAAAAGTAGTAGTTAACACCCAAAGTTTCGATGGCTTTACCGCAACCATACGGCACGCCGGGCTAAGGCCTGAAACCAGGACTATTTCCAAGGCACTCAACGAACCACCCGAGTGGGTCCGTGAGGGTTTGGAGCTGAACCCGGGGGAGAAGGTTGTTGAAGTGGTTCGTCTACGGCTTATCAATTCGGAACCAGCTATTTTGGAAACCGAGTGGTTTCCAGAGAAGCTGTGTAGAGGGCTACTTGAGGAAGATCTTTCCCAATCCCTCTATGGTATTCTTGAGAGCAAGTTTGGGATCTTTATAGCTCAGGCTAGCGATTTCCTCTTTGCGCATGTCCCCGTAGAATTTGAGAGAAAGATTCTCGCAATGCACTCTAGTATACCAGTTATAGTTCGAAACAGGATTGCCTTCTTGGCCGACAGCACTCCTGTGGAGGCAGTTCGGTCAGTGTACAACCCGAATCAATACGAATTTCGCATGAGCCTCATCCGCGAGCCATTTTGAACGCCCCAATTTTGGAGGGGTAGCAATTGCAGATACAACCGCTAGTAAGAATGAAGGATATCTACAAGAGTTTCGGAGCGGTACAAGCGCTCCGTGGAGCGAGTTGTGAGGTCCTGCCCGGCGAAGTCCTTGGAATTGTTGGCGACAACGCCGCGGGGAAGTCAACCATGATGAAGGTGTTGACAGGAGTATACCAGCCCGATGAGGGACATATTTATTTCGAAGGAAAGCCCTTGCACTTCCGTGAGCCCATGGATTCGCGCAGGCATGGAATTGAGATGATTTATCAGGATTTCGCGCTGGCCGAAAACCTGGACGTCAGATCTAATATTTTCTTGGGCAGGGAGATAGAAAGGCGATACTTTGGAGGGCTAGTCAGGGTCCTCAACAATCGCAAGATGGAAGAGGAGTCGCTGCGAGTTCTCGATCTCTTGGATCTTGAGATCAATCCGAGGTTGAAGGTTCGTCGATTGTCAGGCGGACAGAGACAAGCTGTGGCAATAGGTCGGGCGGTCGCATTTGACGCCAAGCTGGTCATTATGGATGAACCTACGGCCAGTCTAGCAGTGGGAAAGGTGGGAAAACTTTTGGCACTTGTCAGACGTTTGAAGGAGCTGAATGTTGCTGTCATCATCATCAGCCATCGATTAGATGAGATCTTCGAAATAGGGGATCACGTGACCGTAATGAAAGAGGGCAGGGACGTTGGAACTTTTCTGATTAAGGAGGTCACTCAATCTCATGTGAGGCGTCTCATCGTGGAAGGGGGGCGGATAGATGCATGATCCTTCCCAACGAGTCAACCGAACGCACAATCCTGCTGACCCAGCCGATCTGGACCAGGTCATAGCCCATCGCCGTTCACGTAAGAGATTAGCTCTTACCTTTCTGGGAGACTATGGATTGCTTGTGATCTTTGCCGCCTATTTTGTATTCATGTCCGTAACATCTGATGTCTTCCTTACTCCCCGGAACCTTATGAACATCGTGCTACAGGCCTCGATAATCGGGCTTATCGCAATCGGGCAAACATTTGTCATGATTACAGCTGGCATCGATTTGTCTGTGGGTGCAGTCGCGGGGTTCGCGGGGGCGATCGCAGCTACCGTCGCCAAGTCGGCCCTCCATGGGTGGGCCTTGCCCCTATTAGTAGGACTCGGTGTCGGCATCCTAGTAGGATTGGTCAATTCTTTTCTAGTCATTAAAGGTCATATTCTTCCTTTCTTGGCAACCTTGGCCATGTTGGCTACAGTCCGTGGCGTAACCCTTATCTACACACAAGGATACCCGGTCATCGGACTGAACGATTCATTCCTACTAATTGGACAGGGTTCTTTCAATGGCGTTGCGATTCCCATCTTGATTTTTTTGGCGGTTGCTATCGTCGCGGGGTTCCTGTTGTCTAGGACTAAGTTCGGTCGACATGTATACGCGGTCGGCGGGAACGAAGAAGCAGCGCGCATTGTTGGCATACAGGTGCAAGTAGTAAAGCTCAAGGTCTACCTGATCAGTGGGCTACTCACTGCCCTCGCGGGTGTTGTATTGACTTCCCGAGTGAACGCCGCCGATCCTTTGGCAGGGACGGGCTACGAGCTCGATGCAATTGCGGCAACGGTCATTGGTGGGACAAGTCTTTTCGGTGGGGTCGGCACAGTGTGGGGCACTGTCTTAGGTGTCCTGCTTCTTGGAATGGTCGTTAATGGACTCGACCTCTTGAATGTTTCCTCCTACTATCATCAGATCATCAAGGGTCTCATCTTGGTCGCCGCCGTAATCATGGATCGCTGGAAGTCACAATAGAGTAGAGGTCCAAATATCGCAGAAAGGGGGGTAGTTTTGGATGATGAAATGCCGGTAGTGTCCCTTTATCAGGTCTAAAGCCAAAGGAGGCATGAGAGGTCACTCAGCCTACTCTAGCTGGACGGAGGTTCAGAAACCGAAGACAGAATGAAGAATTTAAAGGAGAGTTAACCATGTTCTACAGAAGAAAGCGTTTGAGTTCATTGAGCTCTGTTTTGCTAGCATGCATCTTGTTGCTAGCGGTATTCACCTTGTTGGTGGGCTGCGTTCCTAGTGCTCCTACTCCTACAGCGGCGCCCAGCGCTCCTACAGCCGCACCAGCTGCACGCACCGGCGGCAAGTACACCATTGGAGTCACGCTTCTGAGCCTACAGTATCCATTCCTGGTAACAGTCGGCGAGTCGATGAAAGATGAGGCCTCGAAGCTTGGGGTCAACTTGATCTCGCTTGATCCGCGGCAGAAGACGGACACCGAGCTGAGTCAAATTGAGAACCTCATCACCCAAAAGGTCAACTTGATCATCATGATCCCTGTCGATGTGGATGGAAGCATTGCTGCGGCAAAGAAGGTAAACCAGGCGGGCATTCCTCTGATCTTGCTCAATACAAAGCTTTCCCCCAGTTTTCAAGCCGAAGGCGGGAAGTTCGTCACGTATGTGGGGTCGGACGATGTGGCCGCTGGCAGGATCGAAGGTACCTTCTTGGTGAAGGAGCTCAATGGTCGAGGGAACGTGATCTACCTTGTCGGCCAATATGGTGGTGCTTCGACAAATCTCCGCAAACAGGGCTTCACAGAAGTAATTCGTGACTACCCGGGGATAAAGATAGTCACAGAACTAGAAGCCCACGGCTCCAGGGCCGAAGCTAAGACCATCATGGAGAACCTGCTTACGAAGTATAAGCCCAACGAGGTCCAGGCAGTCGTCACTCAAAGTGACGAAATGGCACTTGGTGCGCTGTCCGCAATTCAGGCAGCCGGGCGTCAAAGCGAATTCAAGGTGATCATGGGTGTCGATGCGACGCCGGATGCTGTCAAAAGTTTTAGGGAGGGTGGCATAAACGCCACGGTGTTTCAGGATGCCGACGCCCAGGGCCGTGAAGCGGTGCGGACGGCGCTCAAAGTTCTGAATGGGGAGAAAGTTCCTCCTATCGTTGACATTCCTTTCAAGCTCGTCTGGAAGGATACCATCGATAAAATCTTCCCCAAGTAAGTCTCCGCCTTTGCTAGAGGGAGGGAGGCTTCGCCCCCCTCCCTCGACCTTGACACGCGCAATAACTCTTCCGAAAGGAACGAATCGAATGATGAAGCTACAAGACCAAGTTGCAATCGTAACCGGCGCAAGCAAGGGAATAGGTCGTGCAATTTCGCTTTCCTTAGCTCGGGAAGGGGCTGCCGTAGTTTGCATGGCCCGAACGAAGTCCAAGTTGGACGAGCTGATGGAACAAATCAGAAGCTTTGGGGGCATGGCAATGCCGATTCCCGGCGATGTAACTGTCGAAGCCGATGTGGAACGAGTTGTGTCCGAAACACTTAGAGAATTCGGGAAAGTAGATATTCTCGTCAATAACGCAGGGATAGGTATTCTCGCCTTGTTAGGGGATTTGTCCACAAAGGACTATGACCTAACTATGGACACCCATATGAAGGGTACTTTTCTGTTCTCACGTGCCGTAGTCAAATCAATGATTGCCCAACACAATGGTTATATCGTGAATATCGCTTCAATCAGTGGGTTAAAAGGATTCGCTCGGGCAAGTGTGTATTGTGCGTCAAAGTTTGCCGTCATCGGTTTCTCACGCTCACTAGACTTGGAGCTCAGGGAGCATAACATTAAAGTATGTGCAATCTGTCCGGCAGGAGTGGACACTGATTGGGCCATCGGAACCGGCCTAGAGAAGGAGCAGGTAGCAGGTCTGGATCGGTTAAAGCCGGAAACTATAGCAGATGCAGTGCTGTTTGCCGTAACCCAGCCCAAGAACTCCCGCGTGACCGAGATAATTGTTTACCCCATGGTCGAGGAAGGTCACCAGTGAAAAATCCTCTTTGGATGGTTGCCTGATTAGTGCGAGGACAATGTAATCTATCCGGATGGATAGTGCAGCAGTCGTTGTTCGCTGACCTGGACATTGAGCAAATCAGTAGATGATATTATCCTTAGCGTTTCCCGGTAAGATGCGCAGGAGTGTGATCATCGGCGTGAGGTTGAGGCACAACACTTAATTATAAACAATATGGGCAAAGAGCACGCCAGCTATTGCAGATGGTAGGATCTCAAAACCGCCAGGGTGCCGACTGCCTTGCTGCCCTTTCCTTTCCTGTACGAGCACACCCTTTATCTTCGCCCGCTGATCATATCGCCTCACGTTGTTTAGCGCCTTAGTTAGCAGCCTTGTCTTCTTTGTAAAGCTTGAGGTTGGGAATATCGGAGTAATCGTCGAAGTTGTGGGTAACCAGGGTCAGGTCGTGTTCCAGGGCAGTGGCGGCGATAAGAAGATCAAAAGCCCGCTGTGTGATCTGACGACGTTGACGGCGTGGTTCCCCGCGGATTTGGCCATTCCGTTTGGCCACAGCTTATCCCAAGCACAGTAACCTGTCTTAAGAAAGCGCGAAAAGCGGCTTCAGCAAGATTGGGATCGTGACTGCCATAGATGCCTTCGTAAATTTCGCTGAAGGAGACGATGCTAATAGCGATACCGCTTGGCAAGAGCTTTGTAAAAAGATCATCAGCTGCTTTCTGTCCTGTGAGATAGTCAACAACCCAATCCGTATCAACGAGATAGCTCATAGCCTAACCGGGGGTCGATCGGAGCCGCGTGCGGAAGCCAAGTCCCTCTTCAGGGTATCGGCATCCACAATACCTTTCCAACCTCCGAAGGCCGAACAGAAAGCTTCATAGTCCGCCCTTGTTTTGATCGGCTTTGGCTTATGCTTGGAACCAGGTTTGGCTGGCATCAAAATAGCCAGGTCCTCATCATCTCGTCTAAGGACGCGGGCCTCGTCGGTTCTTCGTACCTCCTCGACAATGCGCAATAGTTCGGGTACGTTGCTAATATCGATTGGTCTTAGTCCTCTTGCCATAGTATTCATCCCCTCCCCGGGTAAGGATAGTATAGCAGATCTCAATCAATTAATCAAGGAAGCAAGCTGGCGGGACAGGATCTGGCCTCAGCAAAAACATTGACACCCCCTGGCCCTCGGCAGTATAATTGACCCGAAAATAACAGTTATAGCCAAGAAATGATGTTATAAGGGTGGTTAGGCGATTGCCCCTTCTCTAATGGCTAGCAACTGGGAAGAAGGGAGGGAAACATGTGACGGAGGTCATCATAGGCGAAAACGAGACTTTTGAGAACGCCTTGCGACGTTTCAATAAGAAAGTACAGCAGGAGGGAATCCTTGCTGAAGCCCGGCGGCGGCAACACTATGAGAAGCCCAGTGTCAGGCGAAAGAAAAAGGAGGCCGCCAAGAGACGGAAGAGTGGCAGCCTCAATCATTGAACGGTCAAAGAAAATCGATCCAAATAGGTACGGTAGAGACGCTCCTTGGTAGACGTCTATGTAGCAAAGGCGTCACAAGGAGCGTCAGTTTAGAGGATAGAAGCAAGTGGATCTTCAAGAACGGCTGATGGAGGACCTGAAGGAGGCTGTGCGACGTGGTGATGAGCGGCGTCGTTCTGTTATCCGTCTGGCGAGGGCAGCCATCAAGAATGCGGAGATCGAGCAGGGACGCCCCCTTGACGATGATGATGTCCTGCGCCTTATCAGTAAAGAGATCAAGCAGCGACACGAATCTATCACCGAGTTCGACAAAGCCAAACGGTCGGATCTGGTAGCTAAGGAGCAGGCGGAGCTAGAGATACTGGAGGGTTATCTTCCTCCACAGATGGCAACAGAGGAGATCGAAGCCCTGGCCCGCAGCATCATTGCTGAGGTTGGGGCGAAAGGGCTCAGCGATATCGGTCGAGTGATGCCCAAATTGATGGCTGCAATCAAGGGGCGGGCTGATGGACGCCTGGCGAACCAGATCGTGCGTCAGCTTCTGACCAAGACGTAACCCCAGCCCTTGGTGGAACAGTGATTGACCAGGAAAAGCGATGGCCCATTTTGAATAGGGAGGATTGGCGGCGGCTGGCTGGCCTGACCCTTTTTGCGCTCATCCTCTTCTCTTCTCTGGTGCTTATCCTCACCTTCCAGTTCTTGCCCAGTCGTTATGACTTAAATGAGGGGGACGTCTCCGTCTATAACATTAAGTCACCCCAAAAGGTCTCCTATATCAGCCAGGTTAAGACCAGGGAGGAGCGAGAACGGGCGGTGGCGGCGGTGGGGCCGGTCTATACCTTTGATCCCAATGTCGTAACTCAGCAGCGCGAAAAGGCCATCGAGGTGACCCGCCGCATCACCGAGATCAGGCAGGACCCAACAACGACAGAGCAGAAGCGGGAGTCTATTAAAAGGATTCCCGCACTGAGCCTGCCCCCCCATATCGTCTCGTACATCCTTTCCTTTGATGAACCCAGCTGGCGGGCGGTCGTTAACGAAACCGTCCGCATCCTCGGCATTGTGATGAGGAGCAGGATCAGCAGTGATCAGTTGGCCGAAGTCAAGAATGGGGTCGGCAACCTGGTCAGTGCTGACCTGGATGAGAGACAGACAGCAGTCATCATGCAACTGGCGCAATCCTTTATCAAGGAGAACTACGCCTATGACCCGGAGGCAACAGAGAAGTCCAAGCGGGAGGCTCGTGACAGCGTTCAACCAGTTCGCTATACGATAGAGAAGGGGGAAACGATCCTCCGTGATGGAGACATAGTCAAGGCCACTGATCTGGAAAAGTTGGAGGTGGTGGGGTTGCGCAACCCGCAGCTGAAATGGCCGGATATCATCGGTGTATCCCTGGTCACGGGCATGTTGGTTCTTATCCTGGCCAGCTACCTTTACCTGTTTCAGAGTAATCTGGTGGCCAACCCGCGACGCTTACTCCTTCTTGGTTTTATTATCGTGGTAGCCGTTCTGGCCGCCAAATTGACCATCCCGGGACGTGACATCTTCGCCTATATCTTTCCAGCAGCGGTGGTGCCGATGCTGGTAGCTGCCCTCTTGGATACACAGTTGGCTGTCCTAGCGGCCATCATTGTGGCTCTTTGCCTGGGTCTAATAGCCAACGCCTCACTTGAGCTGACCACGCTCTCCCTGGTAGGCGGGCTGGTGGGCTTACTTGGGGTGCGGCGCATCGAGCGTCTTAATACCATTTTCGTCGCCGGAGCGGCCGTGGCCGTGGCCAACTTCCTGGTTATCATAGGTTTCCGCCTGTTCAGCGGTGATCTGGAACCCCAGCGGGTAGCAATGTTGGCCTTCATTGCCCTGGTCAACGGGGCCCTCTCCGCCGCTCTCGCCTTGGGTACCTTCTCACTCTTGGGACACATCTTCGGCATAACGACGACGCTTGGCCTGCTGGAACTGGCCCATCCTAATCAACCCCTCTTCCGTCGCCTGTTATTGGACGCGCCTGGTACCTATCATCACAGTGTCCTTGTCGCCAATTTGTCCGAGAGGGCTGCCCAGGCGGTTGGGGCTGATGCTCTCCTGGCCAGGGTGGGAGCCTACTACCACGATATAGGTAAGGTTGTTCGTCCCTATTTCTTTGTTGATAACCAGATTGAGGGGCAGAATGTCCATGACCAGCTTGATCCCAAGACAAGCGCTCAAATCATCGCCAGCCACGTGCAGGAGGGATTGGAACTAGCCCGGAAGCATGGCTTGCCCAGCAAGGTGCGGGATATCATCGCTCAGCATCATGGGAACGGTCTTATCACCTATTTTTTCCATCGGGCCACAGTCGGCGCCGCTGGCGAGCCTCCGGATGAGGAGGAATTCCGCTACCCGGGCCCACGTCCGCAAAGCAAGGAGGCAGCGATCGTTATGCTGGCTGATAGCGTCGAGGCGATTACACGTTGCAGTAGTGACCACTCACCAGAACACATCGATCAGTTGATTCGGAAGGTCATCAGCGAGCGTCTGGCCGAGGGACAACTCGA
This sequence comes from Chloroflexota bacterium, assembly GCA_023475225.1. Classification (NCBI taxonomy): domain Bacteria; kingdom Bacillati; phylum Chloroflexota; species Chloroflexota bacterium. The sequence continues at coordinate 37,194 of JAMCVK010000019.1, read as the reverse complement.
TGAATGCGACCTGAGTCTGCGTGATCTGGATCGCATCAGGCGTGCCTTCAGTAGCATCTTGCAAGGCATCTATCATCCCCGCATCGAGTATCCACAGATGACCAGGCCTATGGCAGATGCAGCGGCCGAGCCGGTCTTGGATAGGGTGCTAGGTGAATAGAGTGGCTAAGCGCTGTCTGATGGTAAAAATCAACTTTCGGATTGATCCCCGCTTTGTGCCTCAGGTTGACCGGGTTATGCTTTCCAGCGTTATAAAGAGGGCCCTGGCTGACGAAGGACTGGAGGGTAAATCTGAGGTCAGTGTTGTTATCACCGATGATGAAGAGATTCAACGCCTGAATGCTACCTATCGAGGGGTGAACCGTCCGACCGATGTATTAGCCTTCCCTCTGAAACAAAGCACAGCCGATTTTGTCGAGCCTCCTGATGGCGTTCTACATCTGGGGGATGTGGTCGTCTCCTTTCCACGGGCCGCAGAGCAAGCAGCAGACTATGGCCATTCCCTGGATCGGGAATTGAGCTATCTGGCCGTTCATGGACTGCTTCATCTACTAGGCTATGATCATGAGGAGGGACAGGAGCAAGCGCAGATGCGGGCCAAGGAGGAGACATCCCTGAGGGACCTGCCTCGATGAAAAGTCGAAACCTGGTGGATAGTTTTCGAGCAGCCTTTGCCGGCTTATGGCACCTTCTCCAAACGCAGCCCAATGCCCGGATTCATCTCCTAGCGGCCGTAGTGGTCCTCCTGGCAGCCCTGTTGCTGAGGCTTAGCCTGGGGGAGATCGCTCTCATCTGCGTGGTTATCGCCCTGGTATTCGTCAGTGAATTGTTCAACACCGCCATCGAGGCCCTGGTGGATCTCAATATACCCGAGTATCATCCCCTGGCTAAAGTGGCTAAGGACGTTAGTGCCGGGGCGGTGTTGGTGACAGCTGTTATGGCCACGCTGGTGGGCATCATTATTTTTGGCTCTAACATCCAGCGGTTGCTGACGACGCCTTAAGCAGCCGACTTGGATTGAGGGTTAGAGCGGGCGCGAACTATAGCCACGATGGCTGCGGCGGACACGAGGGAACACACAGCCACCGTCCGGATGAGCAGGCCTCGGCTCAGCCAGCCGCTTCGGACGAGCGTCTTCGTCCGGCTCGTTTCGGGCCGCGCCGCCAGCAGCTGGGTAGCGAGGTCTTGGACAAAAGCATCGGCTGGTTCTACGGGAGCGAGGGCACGCCGAAGGTATCTGGCCAGATCGAAGAGTGGCCCGAGGGCACGTTGCAGGTCAGGGGGTAGCAATGGCGATGGGGCCACCTTGCTCTTCTTGATATCCAGTAGATCATCTATGTATTGGGCTAGTGCTTCAGCCAATTTATTTTGATTCATCGTTACCCCCTCGTTTCGGTATGATCCTCAGCATATCTACCCTGAGGCTTTAGGAAGGGCATCTTCCTGTTTGGTGACCTGACCCCATTGTTAGCGTATCTTATCTTTTTCATGACGGGAGAGCTCCTTTCTAAGGGACAAAAGCGTACGATGCAGCATGGCCTTCACTGCCCCTTCGCTGCGGCCCATAGTGGTGGCGATTTCAGCATTGCTCATTCTCTCGGCGAACTTGAGGATCAGCAGCTGCTGGTGCTCAAGCGGCAGTTTGGCCATGGCCGCCCGTATGGCCAGACGTTGCTCCTGTTCCTCTAAGGTGGACGTCTCTTCAGCGACCCTCCCCGGTCGGCCCATCTCCTCCAGGGGCACTGTCTGATGACGGTGGCGGTCACGATGCCAGTTGGCCACCAAATTGTGGGCGATACGGAAGAGCCAGGCAGAGAAAGGAACATTCCTGACCTGGTAGCCTCCCAGATGACTCAATGCCTGAAAGAACGTCTTCGCCGTAAGATCCTCAGCGTCATTTACATTGCCTGTTCGGTAGAAAACATAATTGTAGATGCGGTGCAGATGTCGTTGGTAGAGGAGCCCAAAAACGGTTATATCCTGTTTGGCTCGTTCCACCAGAATCTCATCCGGCTCAGAGAGCGTCACGGGAAACGTCCTTTCCCTGGCCAGTCCTGTTAAAGTGCCTCTCATTAGAGAACACCGAAAGAGGTGAGAGGATACGGCCAGATAAGAAATGTTAGCATAGCTGAAGATGCATCGTCAAAAATAGGGGCTCTTAGAGACTGATAAACAGCGGGGGAGGTCAAGGAGAGCACAGCCCTAGCCTCTATTCCCCCCTTCTCCCGCGGAGCGGGAGAAGGGGGGTAAGGGGGGATGAGGGCATTTTCAATCTAATAAAAAAGCCCCCGTTGGCAGGGAACGAGGGCTTTCGAGTCAGATATTTCTAGTACTCTGGCATCCCACCAGGGGGCATGCCCGGTGCCTTCTCCTTCTCCGGAATATCGGTGACCAGAGCCTCTGTGGTGAGGATCATGGCCGCAATACTGGCCGCATTCTCCAGGGCCGAGCGCGTCACCTTGGCCGGGTCAATGATTCCCTTGGATACCATATCCCCATACTCGTTGCCCAGGACATCGTAGCCGATGTTCAGGTTCTTCTGTTCCTTCTGCAAACGACGCGCCGCCTCCACTACTACGGAGCCATCCTGCCCGGCGTTCTCCACGATCTGGCGCATCGGCTCCTCCAGGGCCCGCCGCAGGATGTTGAGACCGGTGGCCTCATCGCCACTGATCTGCACGCTACCCAGGGAGGTGATGGTATTGAGCAGGGCCACGCCTCCACCGGGGACAACTCCCTCCTCTACCGCCGCCCTGGTGGCCGAGAGGGCATCCTCCACACGGTGTTTCTTCTCCTTGAGCTCCACCTCCGTCCCTGCTCCAACCTTGATCACAGCCACCCCACCAGCCAACTTGGCCAGGCGCTCCTGCAACTTCTCCTTGTCATAGTCCGAGGTTGTCTCCTCGATCTGGGCCTTGATCTGCTTGATACGTCCCTTGATCGCTTCTTCAGAGCCCTTCCCCTCGATGACCGTCGTCTCATCTTTGTTCGCCACCACGCGGCGCGCCTGTCCTAGATCGGCGACGGTGGCGCTGTCCAACTTGCGCCCGATCTCCTCAGAGATCACCTTACCTCCCGTCAGGATGGCGATATCTTCCAGCATGGCCTTACGCCGATCCCCAAAACCAGGGGCCTTCACCGCCAGACAGTTCAGTGTCCCCCGCAATTTGTTCACTACCAGTGTGGCCAACGCCTCCCCATCCACATCCTCGGCAATGATCATCAAGTTCTTGGTCACCTGCAACATCCGCTCCAGTGCTGGCAGGATGTCGGCGATGGCGGTGATCTTCTTGTCTGTGATCAGGATGTAAGGTTCCTCCAACACCGTCTCCATCCGATCCGGATTGGTGATGAAGTAGGGGGAGATGTAGCCCCGATCGAACTGCATCCCCTCCACGTACTCGGTCTCGAAACGCAAGCCCTTCGATTCCTCAACGGTGATCACGCCATCCTTGCCTACCTTGTCCATCACCTCGGCGATAAGCTCTCCAATCTCCTGATCGTTGGCCGAGATAGCTGCAATGTGGGCCACATCATCCCGACTCTCCACCGGCTTGGCCATCCGCCGGATCTCCCCCACCACAGCGAGGACTCCCTTCTCAACCCCCCGCTTCAGCAGCATCGGGTTGGCCCCCGCAGCCACGTTCTTCAAACCCTCGGTAACGATGGACTGGGCCAGCACCGTGGCCGTGGTTGTGCCATCACCAGCCACATCGTTGGTCTTGGTGGCAGCCTCCTTCAACAACTGCGCCCCCATGTTCTCGAAGGGGTCCTTCAGCTCGATCTCCTTGGCCACCGTCACCCCATCATGGGTCACTGTTGGCGCCCCAAACTTCTTGTCCAGGGCTACATTGCGCCCCTTCGGGCCAAGGGTGGTCTTTACCGCCTCAGCCATCATATCAATGCCCTTCTTCAGGGAGCGACGCGCTTCCTCATCGAATATGAGTTGTTTAGCCATATGTTTCCTCCTCCGTTAGATTTAGTCTCCATTGGATCACAGAATAGCCGACAAACATCGTTTCTGTCATTTAGCTTCGGCTAACAATAGCCAGGATATCCGATTCCTTGAGGATTAACAGCTCTTCATCATCCATCTTCAGTTCGGTGCCGGCATACTTGGCATAAATGACCTTATCACCCTCCTTGACCTCCATAGGGAGCCGCTTGCCATCATCGAGTAGCTTACCGGTACCTACGGCAATGATCGTTCCCTCCTGGGGCTTCTCCCTGGCTGTGTCTGGCAGAATGATGCCGCTTTTGGTAACCTCCTCACGTGGCGAAGGTTTAATCACCACCCGGTCACCAAGTGGTTTGAGATGCGTAGTCATACTGATCAATACCTCCTTCCATCCGCGGATTATTTTGGGGTGTGAACGACCCTGCCCAGCAATTCATTAGCACTCTAACCCCGAGAGTGCTAATCCGCGCCCATCATAATAGAGGGTTAACCCAGGGGCAAATATGTTTAGAACAGTTGTAGGACGTTTAAGGGCATTTAAATGTAATTTGCTATCTTTTTCTCTCTTTTTCTTTTAATTAGTCTCAGTATTGCTTATGTTCTGCTTCAATGTTATATTAAGGGGAGTCGATAGCTTCAAATCTCTCTGGAGAGCGGCTCCTTATGCACATCGGGATCGATGCCAGTCGCGCCAGGCGCAGGCAACGGACGGGAACGGAGACCTACTCCTTGCGTCTCATCCAGGAGCTGCTGCGCCTTGGCCGCCATCGCTATACACTATACTTCGACCGCCCCCCTGCTTCAGGCTTGTTTCCCCCGCGCCAGAACCTGCAAATACGGGTTATACCCTTTCCTCGGCTCTGGACACACCTACGGCTATCTTGGGAGATGATCGCTCACTCCCCTGACCTTCTCTTCGTGCCAGCCCATGTCATCCCCCTCTACCATCCAAAACGGACGGTCGTTACCCTGCACGATCTGGGTTACCTGTATTACAGGGAAGCGCATCCCTTTTTGAACTGGTGTTATCTCCACCTGTCTACCTACTACAGTGCTAGAGTGGCCACGAGCGTCATCGTCGATTCGGAGGTGACTAAGGAAGATCTCATCAAATGGTATCGCATTGAGCCACAGAAGATCAGCGTCGTCTATCTAGCCCCCGCTGAGGCCTTTCGCCCGGTGACGGACGTCACCCTCCTGGAGAACATCAAGTCCCGCTATGGAATACGAGGTGATTACCTGCTTTATGTGGGTACCCTACAGCCCCGCAAAAATGTTGCCGGCTTACTGGAAGCCTTCGCTATCTTGAAGCGAGAGATGAGACTGGAGCACACGCTGGTCATCGCCGGCAAGCCAGGCTGGTCAGCGGAAACCGTCTGGCAGAAGGTCAAAGATCTAGATTTAGAGGCAAGGGTCTGTTTTACCGGCTATGTGGCGGATGACGACCTCCCCAGCCTGTTCAGCGCCGCTACCCTCTTTGTGCTCCCTTCTCTCTATGAGGGGTTCGGTCTCCCAGCCGTGGAGGCGATGGCTTGCGGCACACCCGTCGTTGCCTCAAATGCCTCCTCATTGCCGGAAGTAATTGGCGAGGCTGGCATCCTCATTGATCCCCACGACCCCCTTGCTCTGGCCGAGGCTATGGCCCGAGTGGTGAACGATGCTGCCTTACGTGCTGAGCTCAAGCAACATGGCCTGGAACGGGCCAAATTTTTCTCCTGGCAGAGGTGTGCGGAGGAAACGCTCCAGGTCCTGGAGGGAGCAGGTTAAGGCTAAGTGAATCTGAGGTTAGGGATCACATCCAGGTCCAGGCCATCCACTCGGCCCATCCGCCAGCGGAAGTAGCCACAGCTAGCGATCATAGCCGCATTGTCCGTGCACAGGAGGGGTGGGGGATAGATCACCGCTACCTCAATCCGCTCTCTCATCCGCTGGCGTAGGCGCACGTTGCTGGCCACACCACCACCCAGGGCGACCTGTCTGACCCGATGCTCCACAGCGGCGCGTCTTGTCTTCTCCACCAGGACGTCGACTATCGCCTCCTGAAAGCTCGCCGCCAGATCAGCGATCGATAGCTCGGCTAGCGATCGCTTACCCCCAACCCGCCCTGTTTGAGGGCTGATCCCCCCACCTGAGCCCTGCTGCTCAACAGCGCGGGCTTCCATCAGGCGAAGGACAGCCGTCTTCAGCCCACTAAAACTGAAATTATAACTCTGGCCGAGCCAAGCTCGGGGGAAACGATAGGCCGTCGCATCTCCACTTTTGGCTGCAGCCTGGATGGCTGGCCCGCCGGGGTAACCTAACCCCAAAATACGGGCCACTTTATCGAAAGCCTCCCCGGCAGCATCGTCCAGAGTGCGACCCAGCCGCTGATATTTTCCGTGGTCGGTCATCAGGATCAGGTCTGAATGCCCCCCGGAGACGATCAGGCAGAGTAGAGGGAAGGATGGCTCGCTCTCGGTTAGCCAGTTAGCGTAAAGATGTCCTTCCAGGTGGTTCACGCCTATCAGGGGGAGGTGATAGGCGAAGGCCAAAGCCTTCGCCAGATTGACGCCAACCAACAAAGACCCGGCCAGGCCCGGGCCCTGTGTAACGGCCACGGCGCTTAAGTCGGACAAATGCACCTGGGCCTCGGCCAGGGCTCTTTTCAGGACCGGAATGCACCAGAGAAGATGTTGGCGGGAGGCTACCTCGGGCACGACGCCGCCAAAAGCGGCATGCATCTTCACCTGGGAGGCGACGACATTGGCCAGGATACAATGTCCATCAGCCACTACCGCAGCGGCTGTCTCATCACAGGAAGTTTCGATGCCCAATACGTTCATTTTCCAAGAGTCAAGAGGTAGACCCCCCTCCCACTGAGGACATACAATCTACCCCTTGTCTCGTCCACGGATATGCTCCGCAGATCGGCGAAGAGGTCCTCCTTCCCCTCATAACGAAACTGCCGCGTGTAGCGTCCGTCCTTGTCGAACTCGACCAGCCGTTTATTTCCACCATCAAGCACATAGAGCGATTTGCTGCCTGGAGTGGTGAAGAGAGCTGTCGCCTTGTGTAGAGGAACATCTGGTGGCACACCGGCGAAGGGTTGGGGGCGACCGATGGAGAATTTGTCTATCTTGCCGGTCGAATGCAGGATGTATACGTCTCCATCCACAGCCAGGGCGATGGCCGTGCTCAAGTCAATCCTCGCCTCCGGATTGACATATGGATAGATGGCCCGATCGTAGCCGCCAGGTGTCGAAGGGTACCAGAATAGTTGCTCGCCTTTTGAGGTAAGCAGATACAGATTGCCGGCGTAACCGGCCGTGGACTTCACCTGATCCCAAGAGCCATCGGCCTTAATCCTCAAAGGAGTGATCCCCTTGTAGGGGTCATAGGCGAATAGGCGACCGCTGCTGTCGAGGATGAGCAGAGCACTGGTTAAGCGGGCACCGCCGCTGGGCATGAAGGTGAGGGATAGCAAATCGCCCACCGTTTCATCCCCCAACCTATCTCCCTTCCGCACTAAGATTGGGTTGGGATTAGGTAGGATCGCCTCAGCGGAATCATCGAGCAAGTACTTATAGACACGATTGGCCTTCTTATCCAGTATGTAAAGGTTGTTCCCATCTAGGATAAGCTGAGAAGGATCGCTATTCCAGGCCTCATTGCTGAGGTCAACCAGTTTAGTGGCCTTCCGCAGCCTGACTACATTATCGAGCTTATCCAACTCTTCGCGGATACGTGCCCTGCTGTCCAGGGCATATTTGTCATTGTCCAGAGCCACCACTGCCCGGCTGGCCAATCTATCTGCTTCAGCCAACAGTCTGCGCTTCGCAGTAGCATCACCAGCTCCCAAAGCCTCCTTTTCGTATGACTCAGCTTTCTGCAACAGTTGACGAGCATTGGCAGCCAGCTCCTGACCCTGCCAGAAGCGCATCGCTAACACAAGCATCAACAGGGCTGCGATCAAGGTCACGATAGCTAACAACCATAGACTAAATGGACGTCCAGTCCTGTGAGCGGGGCGCTCGGTGGCCGTCTCAGCCCTCTCCATCTTAGAGGTGACCCTTTTGAGGAAGCTCAGCAAGCGCTCTGGAAGAAGCGTGCCAACCTCAGACTCCTCGCTCCAACCCCACGCTTCTTCCAGCTCCTCATAATCTTGTTCAACAGCTGGGGTAGCAGCTGGGGCTTTGGCTGACGTAGCGAGAGCCATCTCCCTCAGGGCATTACGAATGGGTGCTGGCTCCGTAGCAGCCCTTCCTACCATCTCGAGAGCGACCGCGGCAAAGTCCTGTGGATTCTCACTCACTTGATAGAGATAGTAAAGGTTCTCCGTCACGCTACTGGCACTTTGACGATAGAGGGCATCCTCCATCTGGGACTCGGTCACCATTGAAGCGAAACTACTAGAGCAAAGGACGATGACATCTCCTGGAGCGAGGGGACTATGGGCAAAACTGATCTCTACAGTGTGGCTCACCCCCAGGACATCGCTGGGAATGGTTGTCTTTCCCCGCTCACTGCTCGGTTTTCCAATGCGCTGCAGCTGACCCCCGTGTAGGATATAAGCCAAAGAAGGACCGACCTGGGCCAGGTAGAGATCGTTATCACGCAGCACCGCGCAGCTGATGCCGAAGAGAGCGCGTCGCTGAGGTAAGGAGCTGGTGTTCTCCTCGTAGAGCCTACGGTTTGCCGTATGAATAGCGCGCATCAGACCGGAGGTGACGGAGAGCGATGGATCAGCAAAATACTCAGCAGCGATCGTCTCGCGGACCATCCTATAGGAGAAAGAATCACCTCCATCGGCTTCCAAGATCAGGTAGAGGCGACCCTTGTTTGCCTTGATCCGCTGGGGGGAAGTTGGCTGCATCACGCTGGGGCATTGATCATAGTCTTGGCGGAGGCCATCAACGAGGCAGATCTGGCTGACAATAGCCCTCAGCTTACCACCCATCTCGCTCTCCTGTTGTTTGACTCACTTCCTTGTTGGCTGTGAGTATAGCATAGGAGCACAGCAAAAGTAAACTAGAGGATGTAGACTATCGAGCAACGGGGGTTCCAAGGGGGGCGTAGCCTCTTAGTAGCCTTCCCACTCAGCCACTTCCTCTTCCGACCAGCCAAATTGGCCCACCAGAGGCACGAAGCGGCAGGATCCCAGGTCCCTGCGCTGGATCTTCCGGTCTCTTTTGCTGATCGCATACAGTGATTGGCTATAGAGTGAGCCCACGGGGATGACCAGTGTCCCACCGTCAGCTAGCTGGTCGAGTAGAGGTGGAGGAACAGCAGGGGCAGCGGCGGTGACGATGATAGCTTCATAGGGAGCCTCCCTTTCCCAACCAAGGGTACCATCAGCCACGTGGATCTCAATGTTCCTATATCCTAATCTGTCTAGCAGTCGTTTGGCCTGGCTAGCCAGCGATTCCAAGCGCTCAAGGGATACGACCCAGGCGGCTAACTCAGCGAGAATAGCCGCATGATAGCCAGAACCGCAACCTATCTCCAAGACCTTTTCCTTACCAGTGAGGGCCAGGGCCTGGGTCATTAAGGCGATAATATACGGCTGGGAGATGGTTTGCCCTTGCCCAATGGGCAAGGGCATGTCGGCATAAGCGAGATATTGGGTTGAAGGGGGCACGAATAGCTCACGAGGCACCTTGCCCATAGCTGCTAGTACAGCCTCATCACTGATCCCCTCTCGCTGGAGGTGTTGGATCAAGCTAGCGCGCGAGGCTTCCATTCCCCTAACGGTGCCCTTTAGTAGCTCATCATCATAAGACCTAGAGCATCATTCCAGTCTCATAGTAGCACGATAACAGACTTATCACAAGTAAGCCTTGCTCACTCCCCCAGGGCCGTATCGATCTGGCTTGGCTATCGTATGTAATGCCAAAATCGTGGCTTGACAATGGCCCTACCCCTAATTACAATGGGGCTAAGCAAATTAGAGACAGCGCTGTTCTATTGGCCAGTGCCCCAGGAGAGGCAGAAGATGATCGCTCATCTATGCGCCTGTAGTCAATCAAAGATGACCTATCCAAAATAAACTAGATAGGTCATCTTTTATTTTTTGCTCTAAGGAGAAAAGGAGGAAAAATGTCAGGAGTTCTGGAGAACGCCAGATCAACGACGGGGACCACAACACGCTTAAAGGATGTCTCCCCCGTCAGTGGCATGTGTCCCATCTGTATCAAACAGTGCGCCCATATGTGTGAAGTGGGCAAGTCGGCCTTCAGGGGCAGAGAGGTGCTCTATCCCAGTCCGGAGGAATTCGGACAAAGCACTCAGGCCTCCAACAAGGAATACTTCCTGGACTGGTCACACTTTCAGATTCAGGTCGAGGTCAGAGGGGCCGAAGGGATCGAGGCGAATCCGGATAAGGCCATCTTCCCCAACGTCGATGTGTCCAGCGTAGCCGGGGGAGTACCGTTGAAGGTACCGCTGATCATCTGTGCCCTGGGTTCAACCGATGTGGCCAAGAGAAATTGGGATGGCCTGGCCATGGGCGCCGCCCTATCAGGGGTGATCCAGGCAATCGGTGAGAACGTTTGTGGGATGGACCCTGAGGCTCGCTTCAACAGCGATGGGAAGGTCACCTATTCCAAGGACCTGTCCTATAGGGTTAACAAGTTCCGCCAGTACTGGGATGGCCGCCATGGTGACATCGCCGTACAGACCAACGTCGAGGATACGAGGTTTGGGGTTGACCTCTACGCCCTTAAGGAACTGGGAGTAAACATCATTGAGAGGAAGTGGGGACAAGGCGCTAAAGCCATTGGTGGTGAGGTGAGGGTCAATTCCCTGGAAAGGGCCCTAATGCTGAAAGGCCGAGGCTACATCGTGCTGCCGGACCCGGAAGATGAGACAGTGCAGGAAGCTTTCCGCAAAGGGGCCTTCCGTACCTTTGAGCGACACAGCCGGGTAGGGATGCCCGAGGAGAGGAGTTTCGTGGAAGACATCGCCTGGCTGCGGGCCCAAGGGGCTAAAAAGGTCTTCTTGAAGACCGGGGCCTACAACGCTGCTGCGGTGGCCTTCACACTGAAATGCGCCTCTCTGGCTAAGATAGACCTGGTCACCTTCGATGGCGCCGGCGGGGGAACCGGGATGAGCCCTGTGCCGATGATGAATGAATGCAGCACCCCCACCGTTTACCTCCTTGCCCAGGTGCTGGACTGTATCCGCCTACTCAAGAAGAAGGGCAGGTTCATACCGGATATCGCGATCGCCGGTGGCTTCGTGAACGAAGCGCAAATATTTAAGGCCATCGCCATGAGTAACCTCGGTGATGGACACGGCCCCTATGTGAAGGCGATCGGTATGTCCAGGGCACCCTTACTGGCCGTTATGAAGTCAGAATATTTTACCGAATTGGCTGCCCAGGGCAAACTGCCGCGCAGCTTCGCCGACCTCTACGGCTCCAGCCCTGAGCAATTCTTCATCTCCGCCAGCGACTTAAGAAGCATTAGCGGCGATGGTCTCGGCAAAACAATACCCTGGTCAGCTGTAGGGCTATATACTTACTTTATAGAGAGGATTGGGATCGGACTAAAACAACTGCTGGCCGGTGCCAGGAAGTGGCGCCTCGACCTGCTCGATCGCAGCGACATCGTCGCCCTAACCGAATGGGCCAGCCAAGTTACCGGCATCCCCACCGTCCAGGAGGCCGATAGAGACGCGATGGAGACAATTCTCGATTTCTAATGCGGCTGAATGTAGGGTCGGGCGCGGCTGGCCCGACCCTACAAATAATTAAGGAGGATGATATTATGGCTGTTGCCGCTTATGTTCTCATAAAAGTTGCCCCTGGCAAGCCCAGGGAAGTGGCCCAGGCGATCTCCCAGATCAAGTACACCCAGCATACCCACGCCCTAACCGGCCCTTACGATGTCATCACAATGATTGAGGCACCAGACCTGGTCACCATCGGAGAGACGGTAGTGACGAAACTCCAGACGATTCCTGGTGTGCACGAGACCCTCACCTGTTTGGTGATCGATTAGTACGGCGTCGCCGGGTCAGGGTGAGCAGGGGACATCCTTAGCCGTGAATTTCTCTTCCGTGGGGAGGGTCACAAGGAGGGCGCGCCCTCCTGGGAGGGTTCTAGGGCACTCACAATTGAGGTCTTTGGGAATGATGTAGCGTAGGGGTGCCATTGGGTAGGCCGTTCTGGACAGCCACATGGGGCTGCCCCTACACCACTACACCACAATACCGAGAGGGTCATTTGATCCCGCAACTAGGGCTTCGCTCTGGACTCCTTTCCCTCTCCCATAGGATGGGGTGTGCAGAGGGACAAGGCCCCTCTGCTGGGGCTTGGGGTATCCCCAAATCTTTATTCCCCCCTCTCCCGTCCTTCCACGGAAGGACGGGAGAGGGGGCAGGGGGTGAGGGCGTCTCTTCGCATGAGGAGTAAGGGGTAGGTCAAGAGGGGTTCTAGGGCTCCGCCCTAGCCTAACACCCCCCTTCTCTCGCAAGCGAGGGGAGGTCAAGGAGGGCACTCCCTCCTTGGAGGGTTCTAGGGCTCCGCCCTAGTTTCTAGTCCCCCTCTCCCGTCCTCCTAAGGAGGACGGGAGAGGGGGATACAGGGGGTGAGGGTATACCCAAGATGTATAAACCAACCATCGGTATCCTCCACTACACAAGTCCACCAATCGTTGGTGGGGTAGAAGCGGTCATACAGGCTACAGCTGAATTGTTCGCCGCTCACAGCTATCAGGTCAGGGTCTACGCCGGACGGGGCAGGCCATTTCATCCCCAAATACCCCTGAATCTAATCCCAGAACTCGATTCTAAGTATCCCACGCTGCTCCAAATCAACGAGGAGCTTCAAGAAGGAATTGTCAGCGCCCGTTTTGAGCAGTTACAAGGGCAAATACACTCCATCCTAAAAGGCGAGCTGGCCGACTTGGATGTTTGCATCGTGCACAATGCGCTCTCTCTACACTTCAACCTGCCCCTGACCGCGGCCTTACATGCCATCAATGAGGAACAAGGCAAACCACGCCTCATCGGCTGGTGCCATGACCTCTCCTGGATGAATCCACTCTATATCCCCCTGATGCGGGAGGCCTTCCCCTGGACCCTCCTCAAACGTCCCTGGAAAGGCGTTACCTACGCAGTGGTCTCCAAACAGCGGCTGGAGCAATTGGCCGCACTATTCGGCGTCGAATCCAAACGTCTGCACTTCGTGCCCAATGGTGTTCACCCGGCCAGGTTTCTCAAGTTAGGAGCAACCACCAAACGGATCGTGGAGAATCACCATCTCCTTTCCCAGGACCTGGTACTCCTTTTGCCCGCCCGTATCACCAAACGCAAGAATATCGAGCTGGCTATCAAGGTGATGGCCGCCATCAAGTCCCTGGGATACCGGGCCAAGATGCTCATCACCGGGCCGCCTGGACCGCATAACGTGCGCTCGACCGATTACCTGGAGTCCCTGCGTTCCCTACGGCACGATCTGGGGCTGACTGCGGAGGTAGTCTTTCTCTGCGAAGAGAAGGATGCCAGAGGTCGGCCTTTGGCCGTGAGCGATCGAGTGATGAGCGATCTCTTCGCCCTCGCCGATCTCCTCTTTTTCCCCAGTGCCCAGGAGGGCTTCGGCATCCCTATCCTGGAGGCGGGCCTGGTTCGCCTACCCGTTTTCTGCTCGGATATCGCCCCTTTCAAAGAAGTCGGACAGAACGATGTCTATTACTTCGCCCTGAATGATGACCCCAAAGCCATCGCCGAGCGCCTCATCACTTTCGTCAAAGATGATCAATCCCAACGCTTGTCCAAGCGGGTGAGACAAGGCTATAATTGGTCAGTGATCTTCCGCGAGAGGATCGAACCTTTGGTTCGGGAAGGATATTGTGCTACAGAAGAGCGATGATTACCGCATATTAGTGACCATCGCTGACCTCCAGATGGCCCCGGAGCTCCTGGCCGTGGCTACGGCTATGCTTCAAGGACGGCAGGGCCGCATACTGGCGCTGGGGATAGTAGAAGTACCGGAGGAGAAATCGCTCAGCGAAGGCGCTGCTCTGGCCCGTGAATACAGGGCTTCACTCGATAAAATAATAGAGATGCTGGAGGATCAAGTTGACCTCCGCCTGATGGTTCGTGTCTCTCATCAGATCTGGCAGGGCATCGTTGACACGGCCATCGAAGAGGGTTGCCAATTGCTACTGCTAGGCTGGCGAGGATTCACGACCACGCCAGAAAAGATCTACGGAACTACCATAGATGAGATCATGCGAAACCCTCCCTGCGACGTCGTCGTAGTTAAGGGCAAGGGGCTGGCATCGTGTCGCAAAATACTCCTCCCGGTGAGAGGCGGCCCCTACGCCGAGCTGTCCCTTCGCCTGGCCATCGCTCTGGCATCCAAGTTTTCCGCTAGGATCACCATAACGCATACGGTCGGTGGGCCGGCCGGGGAAGCCATAGGACAAACATTCGGTGACCAGCCCTTCCTGGCCTTCCGTGAGCTGTTGAGAGACCTACCCGTCGAGATGCGGGCCAGGCCATCCACCACTGGCTCCATCGAGGATGATATTCTGGAGGAAGCACGCTACCATGACATCATCATCATGGGGGCTACCGCCCGCTTTGGCCATACCCCCTCCGCTCTGGGCCCGATCGCCGAAACAGTCGCCCGCCGCACAGATAAGCCTATCCTGATCGTCAAGACGCGTCGGCCGCTGGATTTAGCCATCTATCGCCGGCGGGTCGAGCAGACCGAAGCAGCGCAATCGGCCGGACAACGTCTATCCACGATGGTTGATAAGTGGTTTGCCGAAAATACCTTCCACAGCCGAGAATTCAGCGACATCTCCCGCCTAATTGAGCTCAAACAGAAGCAGGGACTGACCATTAGTCTGGGCCTGCCAGCGCTTAACGAGGAGAAAACGATCGGGAACATCATCCACACGATGAAAAGCGAGTTCATGGAGAGGTATCCCCTCCTTGATGAGATCGTCGTCATCGATTCAGGCTCCACTGACGCTACTGTGCGCATCGCCACCCGTCTTGGCCTTCCTGTCTACCTACACCAGGATATACTGTCCGAATATGGCTCCTATCGGGGGAAGGGCGAAGCCCTCTGGAAGAGCCTCTACATATTGAAGGGGGACATCATCGCCTGGATAGATACGGATATTGAGAACATCCACCCTGGATTCGTCTATGGCATCATTGGCCCTTTGCTGAAGGAGCCTAAGATCAGCTTTGTGAAGGGATTTTACCGCCGTCCCCTTAAGTATGGGCGAAAGGTCTGGGCCACGGGTGGCGGGCGGGTCACTGAGCTTACCGCCCGGCCCTTATTCAACCTGTTCTTCCCTGAGCTCTCGGGCATCATCCAGCCCCTTTCCGGGGAATATGCCGGACGACGTACTGTTCTGGAGAGAGTCCCCTTCTTTACCGGCTATGGTGTGGAAACCGGATTGTTGCTCGATATCTTCAGTAAGTTCGGGCTGCAGGCCATCGCCCAATCCGATCTTCAGGAGCGGATTCATCGCAACCAGTCCCTGGCGGCGTTGAGCCAGATGTCTTTCGCCATCATTCAGATCCTTGTCAAGCGTCTGGAGGATAAACATCGCCTGCGCCTCTTAGAGGATATCCATAAGAGCATGAAGCTGATTCGTTCCCTGACTGAAGCTGATTATTTCCTGGAAGTGAAGGAAATTGCTGATTACGAGCGGCCACCCATCATCACCCTGCGCGAATATCGTGAGCGACGCAAAGCATTACGCGGCGCGGCTGCTACTCGTACGTCACGGCCAGACTGATTGGAATGTGGCCGGCCGTTATCAAGGTCGGACTGACATACCCTTGAACGAAATGGGGCGAGAGCAGTCCATCAGCGTGGCCAAACAGCTCCAGGAGCAGCCCATAGCCGCTGTTTATTCCAGCGCCCTGGCACGAGCCTATGAGACAGCAAGGATCATCGCCGCCCCCCATGGCCTGGAAGTGATCCAGGATGAACGACTGAATGAGATCAATCAAGGGGAATGGGAAGGACTCCGCTTTGAGGAGATCATCGACCGCTACCCGGCCCTCTATCAACGCTGGATCAGCGATCCGGTTAACACCCATCTGCCCGGAGGAGAGAGCGTGGTTGAGCTACAGGCAAGAGTGCTCGCCGCTATAGAGGAGATCATCACTAAGCATCACCAACAGTTGATCTGCATCGTTGCCCATAAAGTGACCAACACGGTCATCAAGTGTCATTATTTACGCCTACCCCTCGCTCCGGCCCTACGCCTGCCCACCACCAACGCCTTCTGGGAGGAGATAGCGGTCGACTGGGACAGGCCCTCGATTCCCTAGATGCAGGCAAAGGAGCTATTCTAGTTAAGCTTCGTACCTGCACCAGTTCTCGAGACACAAGTCGAGGATCTAGGCCTTGTGCGGCGTATTAGGGGTGAAGATAGCGACAAAATGCCTGTTGGAGCGCCACGGCGCACCCTAAAGGCAGATTCGGCTGACAGGTTAAGGGAACCGACGGAGCAGTTGAAGGGCACGCCCTATAGAGGATTTGGCCTCCTCAAGAGGGCGATTAGCCAAGCAGTCTTCGATGTGATTCAAAACGACCTGAGCAGCCACCTGGTCCAGTGCCGCACAGGCTGCTAGGCACTGCGTTAGAATCTCCTCACACGGCCGCCTCTCATCGATCATCCTCTGCAAGCCCTTAACCTGTCCCTCAATCTTCTTCAATCTCTCTTTGATTTCTGTGGTTGATGGCAAAGTGTCCTCACCCCCTTCATCCCCCTCTCCCGCAATGCGAAAGTAGGGGCGAGGGCGGAGCCCTAGGACCCTCCAAGGAGGGGCACCCTCCTTGACCTGCCTGCGGGGGAGGTGGATTCGATGGCTAGTGCGGAAGACGACCTGTCTTCCCTCTAAATCCCTCAGCCACCAGTTGGTGGGCTACAATTGCCCGAATAGGGCGTGGAGAAACCGAAACGGCCAAAAACAGAGACCAACCGTTGTACGCGTTCGCTCCCACAGTCGGGACATTCAATCTTGACCGGTTCGTTGCTTCGGATAACCCTCTCAAACCTTTGCCCACAATTCATACATTTGTATTCATAAAGAGGCATGCCCTTATCCTCCTTCATTAATTTCGCTGTTCAATGACCCTGACCCAGGGCCATAAGCAACCCTATGGCTGCCCCGTAGAGAGCACCGACATAGGGATTGCAGGTCAGCGTTCAGACGCTCCCCCTGCAAGCAAACCAACCGTCAATCTCAGTTCCACAGGCTCCACCTCTCGCCATTAACCGCATGCTCAAGCACCACTGGCACCCTGAAACAATTGCCAAAGGGCTTACTTTTGATTTATATTGACACCCAAGGTGAACAATGTTTATAATACCATACGGGGTATCCGTATGTCAAGGATTTTTGGGCACAGAACAGCCCCAATTTCAGAAAGGATGGAGACCAAAATGACACATGAGGCCAGAGTCAAGCTCATTGAGGGTATGAAATTTGAGGGGATAGCCACGCATTCGGGCCATTCCCTTTTGATGGATGCCGCCCCCGCGGTGGGCGGCCAAAACGCTGGCTTCCGACCAATGGAGTTGCTGCTAGTATCTCTCGGTGGCTGCACAGGGATGGATGTGATCTCTATTCTGCACAGGATGCGACAGGAGATCAGCGGCTATGAGCTTATAGTTAAAGGTGAACAGGCCACAGAGCATCCTCATCGCTATACCGACATCACTGTCGAGCACGTGATCCGCGGCAAAAGGGTAGCGGAGGAGGCTGTAAAGAAGGCCATCGAGCTCTCTAACACCAAATACTGCTCCAGCATGGCCACGTTAGGCAAGTCTGCCCATATCACCACCAGATACCGTATCATCGAGGAACCATCTGAACAATCAGATGAGGAATGACCATGAAGTATAACTATCTCCTCCTAACAGTGCTTATTGGCATCGTGCTTCTCGTCATCTCCTGTCAGGTCGATAGGGGACCGCTAGTCGGCCAGGCCGCACCTGATTTTGCTCTATCTAGCCTCGATGGTAAATTGGTGCGCTTGAGCGATTTCAAGGGCCAGCTCGTCCTCCTGAATGTATGGGCGACCTGGTGTCCACCCTGTCGGGCTGAAACGCCGGACCTGGAGGCGTTCTTCAGCGAGTACAGGGATAAAGGTGTGGTCGTTCTAGCTGTGAACCTACGTGAGGATCGCTCTAAGGTGGCCAGCTTTGTTGCTGAGCGTCACCTCACCTTTCCCGTGCTTCTGGACACAACGGGGAAAGTGGGCGATGTGTATCGCGTTGAGGCCATCCCCACTTCGTTCTTCATTGATAGAGACGGGGTCATTCGAGGGGTAAAGACAGGCGCTATGAGCCAGAGCGAGATGGTGGGGCGCTTCTCCAAGCTGCTTGGGGAAGGAGCTAAATCTTAAAGATCTTGGCATTGCCTCATGAGGGGACAAAAGGAGGAATCGGTGCCTCAAGCGATCATTGATCCAGCCAGGTGTCGGCCGGAACAGTGCTATGGGGGTATCTGCTTTATCAAGCGGACATGCCCAACCAGGGCTATTTACCAGGAGGAGCCGTATGCACCGCCCACTACCGATCCATTGCGCTGTCACGGCTGCTCTAAATGC
Organism: Chloroflexota bacterium; assembly: GCA_023475225.1. Taxonomy (NCBI): domain Bacteria; kingdom Bacillati; phylum Chloroflexota; species Chloroflexota bacterium. The sequence goes on along the minus strand of JAMCVK010000019.1, from coordinate 18,664 downwards.
ATCGCCCATTGTCCCTTGAAAGCGATCAGGTTGGCCTGATCAGCTTGGTGCTGAATGGGGAGGGACATGGCTTATTGGCTAGGGGACTTGCCCGTGTTGCTCCGTTCTCCGGGCGATCCCTTCTTCGCTGCATTGTCCTTCTGGTTACGGCGGCCATTTTGAACGTTGGCCCTATCGTAATAAATGCGCATCAGAGAACGAGCCAATTTCTTGGGGTCGTGGTGCAGAGGATTATGCACATCGATCACATCCGCGGCCAGGACCTTATAGTGATCACCGACGAGCTCGCCATTCAGCCTTACCAGATCGACTTCCTGTTCTGCCGAAGTTCGAATGGCGAAGTTGTCATTGACGATTACGTAATCGAAGATGTTGTCATTCAGATGAGTGACTAAGGTCTGCAGGTGATCGCTGGCCGAGAACCCATCAGTCTCACCCTTCTCCGTAGCTACGTTGCAGACGTACACCTTGACTGCCTTAGAGGACTTAATCGCCTCGACGACATCCCCGACCAACAGGTTCGGTAGAATGCTCGTGTGTAGGCTACCCGGACCAACAACGATCATCTCAGACTGAAGAATGGCTCGGATCGCCTCGGGATAGGCAGCCACATGATGCGGCTGCAGAAAGGCGCGCTTAATCGGCTTCTGGCTCTGGCCGACCTGAGATTCACCCGCCACCAGCGCCTCATCTTCCAATTCGGCGCAGAGGGTGACATCAGACAGGGTAGAGGGCAAAATCCGACCACGCACGGCCAGAACGCGGCTCACCTCACGTATGGCTCGCTCAAAACTCCCCGTGATAGCCATCATAGCGACGATGAAGAGGTTACCAAAGCTATGTCCCTGAAGATCCGACCCTTCGCTGAAGCGGTATTGAAAAAGCTTCGTCATCAGGGGCTCAACATCGGCTAAAGCTACGATGCACTGGCGGAAGTCGCCAGGTGGCAAGACACCTAGCTCTCGTCGCAAGCGACCAGAGCTCCCCCCATCATCGGCGACAGTGACGATAGCGGTCAGATTAACCGTGTACTCCTTAAGCCCCCGCAGGAGCGTAGACAACCCAGTGCCCCCACCGATGGCCACTACGCGCGGGCCACGTTTCAGATAATGGTGTTGATAGATCCTCTCAACGATGTGCTCGCTGCTGTCCGGGAGAAGGGCCGAGAGCATAGAACGATTGAGCCGCAGAAAAGCCAGAACAGCGATGAGGAGTCCAATGCCGATAAAGAGCAGGCCCCGAATCGGACGATCGATGAACTGCAAGGTTAGGACGGCCACAAATTCTGGAAATGGTTGCGAACGATACAAATGAGCCATCAGATAGGCGATGCCCAGGCTGATGAAGGTTATCCCGAGTAGTAGTAGCAGCAACCAGCGCTTGATGTGCATGCCTGGGTAGAGCCACTTCAAAAAGCTCATCTATCCCCTCACTCGTTTTGATCCCGGATTGAAGATGTTGGAAAGGTTCACGGCAGGCCGAAGAGCTATCTGTGGCGTAGGCTGACCTTACGTCTGCGGCCTCCGTCTGGAGGGAAGCGCCTCCCTACCTTACGGAACGTTCCCCATTATAACAGATAAACTGAGCCCTGGGAAGAGAAATTGAAACTAATTAATAGGAAAAAAGTACCATTCATCTTCACCTGATCGTTCGAGTCATCACAAAACTGACAACGCTGACGATGAGTGCTCCCAAAAAGGCGGCCCCAAAACCGCTGACGTCAAGTGAGCCCCGCGATAGATAGGCCGCCAGCCAGAACAACAGGGCATTGATCACCAGAGTAAATAATCCCAAGGTCAACAGGTTGATGGGGCATGTTATCAAGGCGATTACCGGCTTCACAAAGGCGTTGAGTAAGGCCAGTACTGCGGCAAAGATGGCTACGCCCTGCCAATTCGCATAGCGAATGCTCTCAGGCAACAGCCAAGCCGCGATGAGCACCGCCACAAAATTGATGAGCCAACGCAGTAGCAGCCCTTGCACGACTCTCCTCCGATGGTGACTAGAGCTAATCTTTCAGCTAGCCCTTGTCCGCTTCGATCTTCTCGATGATTAAGGACTCACGTCCCAGCAACCCGCTCAATTTGTTCAGCAATTGATTGCTATATCTGATTGTCAAGCTAGGTAGTTCAAGCTCCACCCGCTCGTGCCCATTGGCAGCAATACAAAGGTGCACTTGATCCGCCCCACCACTGTAGTGTTCCAGCAGCGCATAGACCTCCTGGAGCAGCTTTAAATCACGTTCGTTATCCCCACTGCGGATTATAGTTATCGATAATCGATAACGGGGGCGATCCACCCCTTGACTATCCCTCTGCGGAGCAGGAGCCCATTCAGAAACATCACCCGCCTGTGTGTTGCGCGCAGACAGGGTTGAAGACGCCTTCAGGCTTTCTGACAGCAACGACGATGCCGCTTCAGCTGAAATTTGCCGGTCCACAGAGGTAAGTTGGTTATCGCTCGTCTTCACTGCTTGAGGCTCTGCCCCTCTCGGTTCCTGGGTTTCCTGAGGCTGATGTAGTGATACTGCTTCACAGACTATCTGGATGCGTTCACCCCTGGATTCAACACGGCCCCGCACGATAGCAACGTTATCTTCCTGCCAGAGATCCTGCGTCCGCTCATAAACCTTAGGGAAGGCGACTACCTCGATGCTACCTTGGAGGTCATCAAGCCTGGCAGTCACCATTCTCTCGCGCTTCTTCGTCAGTAACGTTCTTACACCATTGATGACCCCGGCCACGGTGACCCGCTGTCCAACGAACTCTTCATTGATCTGTCCACAGAAGGCCGTAATGGTATCCTGCAAATCCATAGCTGCCCGTTGCATCGGATGTTCAGTTATGTAGACGCCAAGTAGCTCCTTCTCCCCGGCCAACCTCTCTTTGATCGGTACCTCAGGAATATCTGGTAAGAGGATACCCACTGCACCGGCGTCTCCCAGAAGAGCAAAGAGGCTGGTCTGCCCATTCCGAACGGCCCGCTGCGCCTGTTGACCAACCCCGATCATCCGATCAAGAACCGCCAGCAGCTGGCTGCGCCGCCCGAGACAGTCCATCACTCCCGCCTTGATCAGGCTCTCCAACGCTCGTTTATTGATCAGGTGTGTATCAACTCTTTGACAGAAATCATCCACCGCCTTAAATGGTCCACCCTGGTTTCTGGCAGCAATGATGGCCTGGGTGGGACCTTCGCCCAAATTCTTTACAGCCGCCAGGCCGAAGCGGATGGCTCGGCCATGCTGGTCACCCTCAATAGTGAAGCCTGCCATGCTTCGGTTAATATCTGGCGGACGCACCTTTATCCCCATACGGTGGCACTCGGCGATGGCTGCGGCCACCTTCTCAGCGTTGCCCATGCTCGTACTCAGGACCGCGGCCATATACTCTATGGGATAGTGGGTCTTCAGATAGGCAGTTTGATAGGCAACCATCGCATAACAATAAGCATGGGCCCGATTGAAGGCATAGCCGGCGAACGGCTCAATGAGATCGAAGATCCTGGCCGCTGTCTCTCGATCGATCCCTCTTTTCTTCGCCCCCTCAATGAAATTACCGCGTTGCTTCCGCATCTCCTCGGCGATCTTCTTCCCCATGGCCTTCCGCAGGATATCGGCTTGTCCCAAAGTATAGCCAGCGATGGCCTGCACGATTTGCAGGACCTGCTCCTGGTAGACGATGACCCCATAGGTATCTCTCAGGATAGGTTCGAGCGCCGCATGGGGATACTCTATCTGCTCCAATCCAGCCTTGCTGCGGATGAAGCGGGGAATATGGGCCATCGGACCGGGGCGATAGAGGGCCACCATCGCCGCCAGATCGTCAATGCTCGTCGGCTTCAATTCCTTGATGTACCGACGCATGCCGGCACCCTCCAGCTGAAAGATACCCATCGTTTCCCCGCTGCTCAACATCTCGAAAACCTTTTTATCATCGGGGGGGATCTCACGTAGATCAACCTGGGTGCCCCTGACCTGCTTGATGATCTCCGTCGTCCGCCCCAGGATCGTCAGGTTGGCTAGCCCCAGAAAGTCCATCTTCAGCAGCCCAATCTTGGCCAGGTTATTCATAGAGTACTGGGTCATCATGGTGCTATCACCCTTGCCCGCCCGCTGGAGAGGGACATGCTCGATAAGGGGGTCACGCGAGATAACGATGCCAGCCGCATGGGTAGAGGCATGACGGGCAACACCCTCCAGACTACGCGCCGTATCCACCAGCTGTTTGATGGACTCGTCGGTTTCGTAGAGTTGTTGCAACTCGCGGCTCTCCCGCAGAGACTGCTCAATAGTGATGCCTACCGGCAATGGGGGGATCAATTTAGCTATATTATCTACCGCACCATAGGGCATACCTAGAGCCCGTCCTACGTCTCGAATAGCTGCCTTAGCACCGAGGGTACCAAAGGTGATGATCTGGGCCACGTGGTCACGGCCATATTTTTTGGTAACATATTCGATCATCTCGTCTCGCCGATCATCGGCAAAATCCATATCAATATCAGGCATCTCTTTACGCTCAATATTGAGGAAGCGCTCAAAGACCAGATTATTCTGCACCGGGTCGATATCGCTGATGCCCAGGCAGTGACAGACAATGCTGCCCGCCGCTGATCCCCGCGGGCCGAAAAGGATTCCATGCTCTCTAGCGTAGGCGACAAAATCGGCTACGATAAGGATATATAAGGCGAATCCCGTCTTTTCGATAACTGAGAGCTCATAGCGCAGACGCTCTTCGAGCTGCGAGGTGATTTGCTGGTAACGCCGGCGCAAACCCTCTCGACAAAGCTGCTCCAGATAAGTATCTGGCGTGTATCCCTCCGGAATGGGGAACTCCGGCAGGTGAAGACGGCCGAACAGCAGTTGGAGATCGCAACGTTCCACGATGGCCCGGGTATTGATGATCGCCTCAGGCACCTCAGCAAAGATGGCTATCATCTCCTCAGGCGAGCGCACATAGTAGGAGTTACCGACCAAACGCATCCGCTTGGGATCCTCTATAGTAGTGTTGGTCTGGATGCAAAGCAGAATCTCCTGAGCATAGGCATCGTCAGGGTAGACATAGTGGACATCATTCGTAGCCACTAACGGTATACCCATCTTGTGACCGAGTCGCACTAGCTCCTTGTTGATCGCTGTCAGCTGCGGAACATCATGTTCTTGTAGCTCGAGATAGAAATTGCCTGCTCCATATACTTCGTTGTACCAGGCGGCGGCTTCGTAGGCTGCTTTAGTATCTCCCTGGAGGAGATAACGGGGAATTTCGCCTGAGCCGCAGGCGCTGAGGGCCACCAGTCCCTGCCTGTGTTGAGCCAGTAATTCTTTATCAACACGCGGCCTATAGTAAAAACCCTCCAGCTGGGCCTTGGTGGCCAGCTGTAATAAATTGTGATACCCCAGGTGATCCATGGCCAGGAGTACCAGGTGATAGGGATTAGCGTCCAGCTTAGAGCGCTTATCGAAACGGCTATGAGGAGCAACGTAAACTTCGCACCCGATGATGGGTCTGAGGCCCAGCCCCTTCGCCGCGGAGTAGAAGTCCACCGCTGCATACATCGCGCCATGGTCCGTGATGGCCATGGCCTCCATACCCAACTCCTTGGCTCGTTTTAACAGAGCGTCAATTCGTCCGAGACCATCGAGCAGGGAGTATTCTGAATGGACATGCAAGTGGGCGAAATCAGCCATAAAACGCTCCTGGGGATAGCCTTGCTCTCAGGCATTATAACATAGAGACAGTGGTGAAGAAGACAAAAATTATGTCGTCTTGGGCTATTTTTATGAAGGCGGGTTCGGTCGAAGAATTCGACCGAACCCGCCTTGCCAAGGCTACACCCAAGGGGAGAGGACATACGGGGGAGGCTTCAGGGGAGACTAGGGATAGATCCCCCGAATTCTGGTGGCCTCGGCCACGCGCGAGATAGCCAGCATGTAGGCGGCCATGCGCATATTGATTTTCCTGGACTCAGAGGAGCGGAGCACGTCGTAGAAGCTCCTGATCATGATTTCTTTGAGCCTCTCGTTGACCTCATCCTCCGACCAGAAAAAGGACTGTAAGCCTTGCACCCATTCGAAGTAGGATACTGTCACCCCACCGGCGTTGGCCAGAATGTCTGGGATGACGAAGATGCCCCGCTCATCCAGAATTCTATCGGCATCGGGGCTGGTAGGACCGTTGGCGGCTTCGGCAACGATCCTGGCCTTGACGCCGTCAGCATTACGCCCCGTAATCTGTCCCTCGATGGCCGCTGGCACAAGGATGTCACACGGCAGGTCTAACAATGTGGCATTGGTGATCACTTCAGCACCCGGAAAACCCACCACCGATCCAGTCTCTTTCTTATAGTGCAGCACCTTGTTCGGGTCCAGACCCTTCGGATTGTGGACACCGCCCTGGGAATCGCTTACGGCAATAATCCTGCATCCTTCTGCATTTAATAGCTGCGCCGCTATACAGCCAGCATTTCCATAGCCCTGCACCACCACCCGTGCTCCCTCCAGTTGCATCCCCAGGTGTCTGACCGCTTCACGGATGACGAAGGTGCAGCCTCGCGCCGTAGCCTCGTTCCGACCGAGGGATCCACCGATAGAGATGGGTTTGCCGGTGACTACGGCCGGCACAGAGTAACCCTTATGCATGGAGTAGGTATCCATTATCCAACCCATAACAGTCGGGTTGGTATTCACATCTGGCGCCGGGATATCACTATCTGGGCCCAAGAGAAGCGCGATCTCGGTAGTGTAACGGCGCGTGAGGTTTTCCAGCTCAGCCAGGGACATCTTCTTGGGATCGCAGACCACCCCGCCCTTAGCTCCACCGAAGGGGATGCCGACCACCGCACACTTCCAGGTCATCCACATGGCTAGCGCCTTGACCTCATCGAGGGTTACATCTGGGTTGTACCTGATACCCCCCTTAGCCGGCCCCCTGTTGATATTATGCTGGACGCGATAACCGGTAAATATCTTTATATCCCCATTATCCATCCTGACGGGGAAGTTTACAGTGAGCTCCCTTTTACAAACGCGCAAAACATGACGAAAGTTGGGATCCAGGTGAAGCAAATCCGCGGCCATGTCGAACTGCTGCTGGGCGATATCGAAAGCGCTCTCAGATGGTTTGACTGCAGCCATCAATCGATCCTCCTAAATCTGATCTCTATATTTGGGATACAAGCAGACGAATTTTAACATAAAGAGGCGGCGGTCAACAATCTGGCCAAAAGAGACCCTCATCCCTCCTACCCCCTTCTCCCGTCCTTCGGAGAAGGACGGGAGAAGGGGGATTTGCTAGGTCGAAGACTCTGCGAGCGGTATTGACCACAGCTTACACGCCGGCAACAGTGAGGTCCCTGAACCTGATCGCCCTCGGCCCTTTATAGGCGCCAACCATGATAGTCTCTGACGAAAGATGGGCGTCGCTGAAGGCCTCAAAGACGTTACCACTCACCGATCCACCTTTGATCGCCTCCACGCTATGGCCATCGATCCGATAGCCCAACCTGATCTCCGCGGCGAAGTTAGCGGTGACTGGATCGGGCTGGAGGTCAGAAAAGGCTACGATATGATAAAGGGTCCCTTCGCCCTCTCGCAGTTCGGCGAAGGGCACGCTTCCGGGCGCAACGACAATGTTGCCCAGCTGTCCCGTAGCCGCTATCTGCAAGTAGTCAGCATAACGCTGGGTAGCCCAATATCTTTCTAGGAGGCCAGCGCGTATCAGGCAGACCTGCTGACCAGCTACACCCTCATCATCGAAGGATCTGGTGCGCACGCCATAGGGTATGGTGGCATCGCTGGTCAGGGTCAACTTATCTCCCCGTACCATGCGATCCCCAAAGATACTCTCCCCCAAGGCGAAGCGACTCATTTGCCGATATTTAGCCGCGGCCGAGGCATGAAAAAGGAAGGGTTCAAAGAGGTTCTCCAGGGTCTCATCGCTGACAAGCACCGCATAGCGTCCGGTCTTCGGTAGAACGGCTCCCAGACTATCGTGAGCATATTGAGCATAGCGTCGGGCAATATGCTCAAGATCCAGATCCGCCACTTGGCGGCGCTCTAAGGCGAGGTGCACCTCTGATTCAACGTGGCCGTTCGCGGCGATGAGAACGAAATCTACCATCACCTCGGTGCCGCTTTTGATGGCCTCAATCCCTTGGCTATTGTGCAGCCGAGTATCCACCTGATTGAGGAAGAGCTCAATGCTGCTTACCTTCACCCTGGGCCCCGTCGCCAACGCCTCTAGTAATGAATCCCGAATCGTCCAGGCTGCGGCCAGTGGATCAGCGACGACGCTCTCATCAAGGGTGGCTACATCTGGGCAGGCGGCCGGCCTCGGCAAGGTATAGGGAGGGTTCCGACTGAGCGAGGCCATAAAGACGGCTTCGTCCAATTTGGCCGCCAGCGTGTCCAGCTCGCCCGGCAATATGATGAAGCTCGAGGAGCCCCGAAAGCCATTGTGGTCGTGATGGACGTCCAAAACCATGCGTTCTGTGCTGATGCTCCGCAGGTTCTCCGTCTGATCACCAACAAGGTAGAGCTGGATGCCCTTCTTCATCTGCCAGCGGAGCGTCCAGTCGTGTACATCGGCCCGTTGAGCCAGAACACCTTTAATCCTCTCCAGCATCAACCCAACCTCACCTTCAACCTCAAGTGGGGGCCTCCTGAACTTACAGGGACATATTCCTTATGTCCTTTACCACAGAGACCACTGCTCAAGGTGCAATCATCGCCGACGGCCGAGATGCTTTGCAACATGTCAGGCACATAACCGCTGACCACAATGGGGGAGAAGACCCTGCCGGTCAACTGCCCATTCACTATTTCCCGGCCGTAGTGAACCACCAGCTGGATGCCCCAATCCTTAGGATCCTCCATACCACTGTGGGCCCGACAGAGATAGACACCCTTATCGATGCTCCTTATCATCTCCTCAACCTTTGATTGAGCGGAGGCAAAATAGGTATTAGACATACGGGCATAAGCTTTGCGAGCGAAGCTCTCCCGCCGACCATTGCCGGTCGGCGGTACACCGAGCACCAGGGCTGAATGTAGATCACTGATGCCTCTTTCTAAAATGCCAGCGCGAATGATCTGGGTCGGGCTGGCCAGTTGCCCCTCGTCGTCAAAATGGTAAGTGCCGTAGGCCCCCGCTAGGGTGGGATCATCGAACATATCAACCAAAGGTGAGGCGACCATTTTCCCTATATATTCGCGAGCCCTGGCCCTGCCCTTCAGAAACATGTCCAGTTCAACGCCGTGCCCGAAACTCTCATGCGCGATCAACCCGGCCACATCGGGGGAGGCGATGACCTCGTAAAGACCCGGCTCGATCCGCTCGGCCGAGAGGAGAGCCAGCGCCGACTCTTTGAGTTCCCCTATTTTATCCTCCTGACCTCGGGTGATCTCGTAGCCGACCGTCCCACCAGTCACACGCCAATCATACTCCGTGCGCACCCCATCGCTGACGAAGAGCATCGTTGAGAGGAGCGTGCGGCTCAAGACCTGGGATAAGAGCCTGGTACGGTCAGCGAAGACCTTCTCCTCCGCAGCCTCCCTATATGACACCTGGGCGTTAATGAGGCACGGGTCAACCTCCCTGGCTCTGGCCTGGTAGGCGACGACGAAAGCGAACTTCTCCGACAAGGCAACGCTGGCCGGGTCGGTCTCGATTGGCGAAACATAATGATGGTTGAGGGAAGAGGCAGGGGCAAGTGGTGGGCCATCGTCGAATCTGGTCAGTCCCTTGGCCCAGCCCCTGGCCTCTCGCCACAAAGCATCCTTATCCAGGGTGGTGGTAGCGTACTCCTGGAAATAGCGGCCATTATAAACTGTAAGGACAATCCCCTTCGTTGGATCACGTTGGGTCACGCGCTGCTCGTGGTTATCGACAAAGATGTTAACGCCGGAAATGGCCGTCGCCAGAGCAGCTGCGTAGGGAACGCTCTGCTCTATTTCAGTAATGAGCTCAGGCAGGAAAGAGTTCAAGGATTCCAGATGCATCGTCGCTATTGTACCTCACATATGATCAAGTTCATAATTTCTGCTGAAACCCTCTTGACAGCGGCTTGGGGAAACGAATATCATTATGAGCGAGGAGAACTGCTATGTCCATAGGGTTCAGTGAAATAGGTTCATCGGTTCTGGTTCTCAACCAAAATTATGAGCCCCTCAATATTTGTAACACAAGGCGAGCGATCGTCCTGATCAACCGGGGCAAGGCGGAGGTTCTTGAGCATGGCTTGGGCGTGCTGCGTACGCCCTCGCGAGAGTTCCCCCGTCCTTCGGTGATCAGGTTGGTCTATATGATTAAACGACCGCGACCTAAGGTAAAACTATCCCGCCGGGAGGTTTTCCTGCGGGATAACTATACCTGTCAATATTGTGGAACAAAGACCAGGGATCTAACCCTCGACCACGTCGTCCCCCGCAATCGGGGTGGCAAGCACGTTTGGGAGAACCTGGTCAGCGCCTGCAAGTTCTGTAACCATCGTAAGGGCTCAAAGACGTTGGAGGAGGCCAGGATGCGCCTCCTGCGCCTGCCCTATCAGCCCCGGGCATCAGTTTACTACGTCTTGCGTCCTTACCTGCAGCTCAATGTTGAGTGGCAAAAATTCATCCCTGAATGGGAGATGGCTAGCAATTGACTTCTGTATCCCGCTAACTCTACGTCCCCTCTGTTAGTAAACGCCGGATGAGTCCCTCCCCTCCCGTCTTGGTGAAGACGATGACCTCGTCTCCGGCCTGAAGGATTGTCTGCCCCGTGGGGAAAATTAGCTGACCATCTCTGATAAGTAAGGGAACCACGAAATCCTGGGATAACCTCAATTCACGCAGAGACTTACCGACAGAGAGGGAATGGGGCGACACGGTGGCCTCTACAACTTCCAGATCGGCGTGTCGTAGCTTCAGGCAATGAAGTAGGGACGGCCGGGGTATCTCCTCCTGAATTTGAGACCTGATCAATTCTGTGCTACTGACCGTGGCATCGATGCCGAGAATCTTGAAGATCTGCTCGTTCTTGGGATTATTGATTCTAGCGATTGCCCGCGGCGCATTGAATTTCTTCTTGGCCATCTGGCAAATCACTAGGTTATCCTCATCATCACCGGTGACGGCGACAACGACATCGGCTCGGTTCGTGCCTGCCTCGGCCAGGGTCCGTGCCTCACAGGCGTCACCCTGTAACACAACACTGCCTAAATCATCAGCGATCCAATCACACTTCCTCTTATTCTTTTCAATCACCAGTACCTCATGACCCTCATTTATCAGGGCCTTAGCCAGGTAATAACCTACCTTTCCCCCTCCACCGATTATGATATACAAGGTGACCTCCTTAAACGCGACTGCATCTAACCATTCATCCCCTGTTGTTGCTGAGAGGAACTCAGGATGGCTTCCCTAAAAGCGTTGGCGCCGATAGTTGTAGGACAGACTGTTTCCAATCCGAGTGTGTGATAAGTGTCCTCGCGAATGGGATCATAGATGCGCGTGACCACCTTCGGCACCTTGAAGATCAGGCTGGCCATCTGAGAGGCCATAATATTTGTATTATCGCCATTGGTGACCGCCACGAAGGCATCAGCGTGTTCGATGCCAGCCCGCTTGAGCACATCCTCATCGATGCCGATGCCGACGATAGCTTTGCCTGCGAAGCCTGGTCCTAAGCGGCGGAAGGCCTCGCTATTCATATCAATGATGGTCACGTCGTGTCCTTCACTGTCCAACATGGCAGCCAGCCTGGCGCCAACCCTTCCACAACCAAGTATAATTATACGCACTTTATCCCTCCTTTAACCCGAGACAGTCCTGGATAAACAAACCTGGATAAACAAAGGTCGGCTTCGGTGGACCATCTATTCCAACTCACTGATCTGTTCTCTCAGGACCCAAACATAGCAAGGAGCGTTTTTCAAAACGTAGTTCGCCGTTCGGCCAATACTGAACTCACCAAAGCGTTTCTTATAAGGGATGCCCATGATGATGATGTCAGCACTCCTCTCCGCTGCTTCGTCCACTATCGCCGAACCGACGTCACGAGACTGGAGAAGCTCTGTGTCTATATCGTCGAAGTCTGCCTCCTCAGCGATCTGCATAGCCTGATCCAGAAGTTGTTCTCCCTTTTGACTCTCCGGCTCGATCTCGGCGTCAAGGGGTAGTGCCCGGTTCACCTCAATCACATAGATCACATAAACATGAGCTTTATTATTCTTAGCCATGTTGCAGGCCGTGCGCACTACTTCAGCATCGATCCTATTTCCGCTGACTGGCACGAGAACCCTACGTACCTTCATCGTTCATCCTCCCCCCTACTGAGGATAGTCCCAGCCCAAACCATAAAAGGCAAAAGGTTTCTATCCTTTTGCCCTTGAGCCATCGTCTCTCGCTCCTTGCCCTTAACGTACCCTTACAAGCGCCCTCGTTTCGTCTCTTCATCCGTCCGACTCATCCGCCGGACATTCCACAGGCGTACCAGCCCGTTGACGAGAAAGACTGCGGCCAAAACAAAGCCAAGCGCCAGCCCCCAGTGTTGCTGATAATGAAGGACGGCGACAATCATAGCCACCCCAATGAGTGACGAGATCAAACCAACAGTCAAGTTGAAGGTACGCATCGCTACCTACAGACTATCCAGGTCTCTCTTCCCCTATCCAGTAGTATACAACTAGCTATCTTCCCGTGCAAGATAAAACTGGAAGAGTCTAGGGAGAACCTCTTCTGGCAAGCCCTTAAAATATTCCGCAACGCTAACCTATAGAAGGTTAATGGCGAAAGATGTATAATCTTACTAAAAGCCGGACTCGATAGAGGGAGATAATCCATAAATGGATGATGCCCAAGACCTGATCGAATTGGCGAACCTGGTAGTAGGTTTCGCCTCTCTTGGATTGGGCTTGTGGCTCTATCTCAAGCTGAGACGAGCAGGCAGCGCCGGGTTCAAACTTATCTTCCTCCTGATACCAGTATTCTTTCTCATCCATACCGCGGTGGGGGTTTTTCTATCCCACGATTCCCTCATCCTTACCTTCCTGTATGACCTGACCGAGGCACCCACAGCGCTAGTCACGATGCTGATCCTGTATTTCCTGTACAAGATGGAGCAGCAGCGGATAAAAGAGGAGGCGCACAAGCATTATCTCCAGGAGCTCAACCGTACGAAAGATCACCTCGTGGCCATCGTCTCCCACGAGCTGCGCACCCCCATGACCGTGATCAACGGCTTCAGCGAACTCTTACTCACGCGCCAGGTCTCAGCGGAGACACAACAGCTCTGGCTGGAGACGATTCATCAGGAAGCGCAGCAACTCACTAGGATCATCAACGATCTACTGGATATCTCTCGCCTCGAAGCGGGCAAGGTGGAGCTCCATAAAGAGCCACTCGACCTGCGGCCGCTTATCAATCGCTGCGTAGAGGTCTTTCGATCTCAGACGGATAAGCATACCCTTAAGGCTACCTTAGCAGGGGATTTGCCCCTGGTCTTGGCCGACAAAGACAGGCTCTTCCAGATCCTCACCAATCTGGTGGGAAACGCCATCAAGTATTCACCGGCCGGGGGCGAGGTAACGGTGATGGCTCGTCCCCTAACCGACTTCCCGCCTGGCATGAGTTTGGGGAACAGTGGGGCGTTTGTGGAAATCAGCGTCTGCGACCAGGGCATCGGCATTCCAGCGGAAGATTTACCCAGACTTTTTGAGTCATTCTCCCGTGTTGGCTTGTCGGACACCAGGGTGATCGAGGGGGTTGGGCTCGGCCTCTTCATCACCAAGAACCTGGTGGAGATGCAGGGGGGAAGGATTGAGGTGGAAAGTCGGCCCGGGCAGGGTAGTTGTTTCCGTTTCACCCTGCCCTGTCATACCCAATAAATGACATCATTAACTGGATACTTCGCTCAGCCCTGGAATTCCTTCGGTTGACGGTCAGCGATCCATCCCACCTCAGGTAATCTCCCATCCAAAGCCTTAAGCGGGTCCTCATCAGTGGTGACCCCAGACGAACCTGATTCTGGCAGTTCGTCCCCTTTTCTTTAAGACATCGGTGGCTGCGTTCAGGAAGTACTCAGCACGGTTTACAAGTGCTTCGATCTCATCTCTGCCAAATTCAGCGTAGACCTCGTAATCGCCAAGCTGTCTCGCATTAAAAACATCTCTTAGTGTGTCGGCAAATCGCCTGTCCATTATGCCGGGTTTGACGATGTGTTCGCCGAACAGAGACCTGACAGCGGGGTGGCTCTTGGCAGTGATGCCTCTGGAAAAGAGGACAGCCTTGGCCGCATGGAAAACGCAATAGTAGGCTCTTGATACTGCTCCGAAAAGCTCACCATCATTGAGCAGGATTCTTGCGCCCCTTAAAGCTTCATTTGCTCGCTTTAACGAGGCTTCTACGAACTAGCTCGAAGGTTCCGTTGTCATAGAGGATGACACCCTCCTCGAGTACGCTTTCAAGGAGAGGAGAGCCCCATCCAAGGTAGCTCCTGAAATTGCTTCTGGAAAGGTAAACAAGGCTGGTAGCTGTTGCATTTCTCAGATCTATCTCGCCTATCACCGAAGAGATTTCGGCCTTTAGAGAACTGTTATCATCCTCAGCAATGACAAGGATGTCTATGTCGCTCTCCAGAGGGCGATACTCACCTCTTGCGGCAGAGCCGTACAGCACGATGGAATCTATTCTATCGCCTATGCGGGACAGTATTTCCCTCTTCAGTTGCTCAATTGATTTTTGATAAGCTTTTGTTTGAGTCGCCATTGAATATCTCTTCGCAAAGTCAGATAGCACCTTGCACTCTATTTATGAGCTCATTATACCTTAAAGCCATTGTTTTTGGAATTTAAAAGGTTATCTGCCATTGGCTCTCGTTGGGAAGGGCACAGGCTCTCCACCGCTTGTCTCTAAGTTATCCGTCTCTCCCTGGCCGATGTAAGCACCTTGTGCCTCTCTAACACCTTGAGCCAATCTCTTTCCTTCACAAAGCAGCACCTCCTTTAATGGAGATGCTACACCATCGGGCTTACGGTATCATTTCTGCTGCACACTTAAGGTATCATTCCACCTGGGCGACAACAAAAACCTTGACAGCTTGGCAAAAAGGGGGTAAGAAACGAAGATGGGGCTGGATAAGAGACCAACTGACTAGCGGCTTTCCAGAGGCCTGGTCAGCCTTTTCCTCTTGAATTCTACGTTTGGTGAGCCGCGCAGGACTCGAACCTGCAACCGATTGATTAAGAGTCAATTGCTCTGCCAATTGAGCTAGCGGCCCATTCTCCCTTCAGCAATTACAATTATAATCAGCTCGTCCCCTCCCTGTCAAGGTCAGTCCATTATGAAGATATTCAACTTCTTCTTTGACAAAGCCCCTTTAGTGATTTATATTGGGGCTTAGAATAATCCTCTTATCGCCCTCGGTTGTGGGAGCGCAGCGGCTTAGCGCAAGATGGTCGATTAATAGTTCTCAAGAGGAGGAGGCAAGATGCCAGCGTATCAATCAATCTTGGACAAGGTCGGTATTTTTGTCAGTGCCAACGTTAATAGCCTGTTGGATCGTGCCCTGAGCCTGAACAGCGTGGCTGTGTTTGACGAGTACGTCAATCGCATGAATGGCTCCCTGGATGCGCTGGTGATGGCCGAGGGCGTTGAGCGAGGACGGGTCAAGACCCTCGCCCGCCAGATCGGGGAGCTGGAGGCTGAATGCGCTAATCTGGACGGCGAGGTCGATCGGCTCCTCGAGAAGAACGAGCGGGGCCTGGCGGCGACCAGGCAAGGGCTTCTCAACACCAAGAGACGCCTTTTGGAGGACCTCAAGGAGAATCTGGCGCAGGCGCAGGGCGAGGTCCAAAAGCTGGCCGATGCGCGGGCCAGGCTGGAAACTCAAATCGAGGTGACCAAGGCGAAGCGGGAAGAGCTGGTGGTGCTGCTGGAGCAAAAGCGGGCGGCCGAGTTGCGCTATAAAGCCCAGGCGGGTGTCCATATGGTCACTCCTGGAACCACCCGCACCGAAGAGATGCTGGAGCGGGCGCGGCAGGAGGCAGAGCTGGCCGAGGGCAGGGTTGAGGCTGCTGCTACCGCCACCGATGCTCGCATCGCTGCCCTGCTGGAGAGCGATGAGATTGAGGCTCAGCTGGCTGAAAGGGAAGCGCGTCTAAAGAAGGCCTAGGCTTCGGGCTACCTGGAGAACAAACTTTCTTCTTCGAGACCATTGAACAACGGAGGTTCCGATGGCTGTCTTTCTCTATGCCCTGCGGCGCTGGCAGACGCTGACCGCACTCCTCATCACCTTTCTGGGACTTATGGTCACCCTGTTCTTCTTCCAGCGAAATCTGATCTGCCTCACCACTTTGCTCATCTTTGGAACGATCGCCGTTGGCCTGATGCTGTTCGACAGTTTCAAGAGCACCGAGAGAATGCGTGAGGCTCTCTCGGCTGGCATTGATCTCAGCCAGCTGCGTACTCGTCGCATGCGCCAGACGATCGATCGTGCCCTCTCCTATCAGACAGCCATCCGTCGAGCGATCCGCCAGGTGACTTCGCCTGAATTACAGTCTACCCTGGCGGCCATCACCAGCCAGATGGATGAATCTGTAGCGGCCATCTTTGGCCTGGTCAAACGCCTGGAGAGCTACCAGACCGATACGCTATTGCAAGGTGACCGGGAGAGATTACACCTGGAGGCCAGAATACGAGGGCAGGAGGAGCTGACTGCCGCACAAGAGCAGCAACTGGCTGACCTGGATAAGCTGGACAGCCTGATGAAGGACATAGCCGCCTCCATCGAGACTACCTTGGCCCAGATGAGCAGTCTCTACTCCAATGTACAACTCGTCATTGCTAATAGAGATCTCAAGGGAGATAGGATACGGCAGGCGACGGCTGAGCTACAAGAACGTGCCAGCCAGCTACGTGACTTGAGTAGCGCTCTGGACGAGGTGTACAGCCGCCGCACTCAGGGAATGCTCGGCTAACAGGATAGGGGCGACCGGCCGCTCGCCCCTACTCCGGGCCAAAACGAAGGGGTTAACCCTATCGCGCCCAAGGGGTACTAGCTTTCTGTGAAGGCTAGCGTCTTGGCCAGCTCCTCAGGTGGAATGTCGAACACCACATTGAGTGGAGGCAGCGGCTCAGAGGTGAAGATCTCCGGCAGTCCATCGGCCGTGAGTCCGGCTTGGCGGTTGAATTCCTTCTCCATCCGAAGCACCTGCTTCCCTAGATCAGTGAAGTAGTCGGGCCCCACCTCCAGACCATAGCGGGCCTTGAACAAGCCCATCGTCAGCTCAGGACGGGAGCTCAGGACTGGCCCGACGAACACACAGAGTCCGAGGGAGTCGTAAGCCGCCGCCGCTATCTGGGCCTTGCGTGACATAGCCACGATCTCCGTCGCTGTCAGCCCCTCCCACCTCAAGCGGATGGTGTTGCCGGCGGTATGGTCCGCGCCCATAGGTGAGGTGGCGTAAGTTACGGCGTTGCCCTTTATAGTACGCGGATCGTAAGCGGCCATCGCCTGTCCTTTGACGACTGGGATGCGCTTGACCCCAAAGACTTTAGCGGTGACGGCCGCCCCCTGGCGTAGCACCAGCCCGAGGGTAGTCCCCTTTCTTATCTCTTCGAGCAGCCACTTGGCCCCCTGAACATCGCCAAACCTGCTTACCCCTGCCTCCATGGCCAGTCCGATGGTTGCCCCTGTCTCTATCGTGTCAATGCCGAGATCATTACAAATATAGTTCAGTTCGGCGATAGCATCGATGTCGCCTATGCCACAGTTGCTCCCCAACATGCCCAGTGTCTCAAATTCAAGGGGGGAGATAGATTCCTTTCCATCCCCATCGGGAACCACATTGGAACAGCGAATGATACAGCCGGGCATGCAGCCGTGCGTAGTCAGCCCTTCGCCATCCCTCTGGAGGATGAGGTCGTGCAGGGTCTCGCCACAGATCTGCTCCATTTGCTCGAAGCGGCCCTGACTGAAATTCCGTGTCGGTAAGCCGCCCCGCTCGTTCACTAAGCTGAGCACACCGGCCGTACCATATTTGGGATAGGATTCGCCGGTGATCGGATTTTCCCGCAGCAAGCGGGCTAATTCCCGGTTGAGCTGGCGAAAAGCCTCTCTATCTGCCAGGGATGGGCTGTGCCCACCACGGTCGTCGACAATGATAGCCTTCAATCCTTTAACGGCCATAACTGCACCGAGCCCACCACGAGCAGCGTAACGTGATGGTCTGCCCTCGATATCCGTGATAGCTACACCGGCGATTGCCCCACCCAGCTCGGCAATGGGGCCAATTATAGCCAGTCCAATATCTTCTCCGTAGCGTGACCGTAACCGCTCGGCTACGGCATAACAACCCAGTCCTTTCAGCTCATCAGCCAGTTGCAATTCGGCCCTATCCTTGCTTAGGAAGAGCAGATACATTCGATCTGTCTTAGGGGTGCCTTCAACGATAATGCCGTGGATATCAAGCCGTGCCAGCTTATGTCCCAGGACACCACCAGCGTTACTCTCTTTAATGCCACCAGTGAGGGGGCTCTTAGCGCCGACCGACAACCTTCCCGCGCTGGAAACGGGTGTGCCACCAAGCAAACCGGGAGCAACGATTAACTTATTGCTTGCACCTAGAGGATCGCAGGCAGGATTCACCTCATCGAGCAATACCTGCGCTATCAATCCTCGGCCACCGA
>JAMCVK010000018.1 GCA_023475225.1 Chloroflexota bacterium | reverse complement strand
GCACCTCATCCCCACCAGCGATGTAGCGATTGGGATGACTGAGGCGGGAGAGGACGGAGGAGTAGGGACCGGAGCCATCAACCACGATGCCCTTCTTGATGTTGGGTGGCCAGCCACCGGGATAGTTGACCAGGATACACTTCTTACCTGCCCGTTCCGCCGCCTGCCAGATGTACTCAGCCCGCGATAACTGGTTGAGGGTCTCCTTGGCCATGTTGGGGAACTTGGGGAAGATGTTTTCGCTCACCCGATGCACCTGATCAAACGGTTCGCCTGGGAAATGTATGCCAAAAGAGTTAACGCCGTGTGTGCCCGTCCAGGCGCCGGTGCCCAGGCTTGTCCAATTGGTCGGTGTATCTACAGGTGGCGAGGAGTACATGGGCGAGTAGACCCCCTCGGCCATCAAACGCTTGATGGCTGGCATGTTGCCCTCAGCCACGAACTTCTCCGCCATCTCCGGCATCAGCCCATCCAATCCAATGAGGATGACCCTCTTTACCTTTGCAGAACCCACAATCCAACCTCCATTATTCGCTGGCTAAGGGAAACCACCCATTAGTCCAGCCAAAATTAGTTTATTATGCTCTTAATTTATTCCTCTTACTGAGCAGGCCATCGCCCTCCTCAGCGAGCTCCTTGACCACCTCTCAGGACTCTTCCTTGCGGAGTAAGCACCATATCAGCGTCGAAATGCCTGGACTGAACGGGCATCAAGACCAGTCAAGCAGTCCGTTTATATCCGCCGAAAAGTAACCTAACTGGTAGGAGATGGTTTTGGCCGTTTCCATCACCAACTTTTGTAGCTCGGGCAGCCTATCGCTGACTATTCGTTGGGTTGGCCCGTAAATGGCCACCGCAGCAATAACCCGGCCAGTATAGTCCCTGACAGGGGCACCCAAGGAGCTCAATCCAATGTTGAACCCTTCCACCTCGAGAGCGAAGCCTTGCGAACGTATAAGGCATAGTTCCCTTTTCAACTCTTCCAGGGAGGTGATGGTCTGAGGGGTGTAAGCCGTTAATCCCCTCTTCTGGATGATTTTAGACAGATCATCCTCAGTCAGGCAGGCAAGTAGAACCTTGCCCAGGGCCGTACAATAGGCTGGCACACTTCCGCCCACCTGAAAGATCGCCCGTATGGGCTGTGTGCTTTCAACCTTCTGCACATAGACGACCTGTCCTTGATGAAGCACCCCCAAATTGACCGACTCGCCGGATTCCTTGGCTAATTGCTCCATTTGGGGTCGAATCTCCCTCCCTAGTCGCATCCGACTGAGCACAATACTGCCCAGAATGAAGAGATCAAATCCCAGGCGATACTTACCTGTCTGGGGGTTTTGTTCCAGGAGGCCCTGCGATTCCAAGCTGGCTACCAGGCGAAAGACACTGCCCGGGGTGAGTCCAACTATTTTACTCAATTCAGTGATGCCCAGCTCAGGCTCCTCTATGTTAAACGCCCTCAGGACAGCGCAGGCCCGCGCCACACTCTGGATGGACTTACTTTTCCTCAACGTCGGTCGAACTGAAGTAATCATTTCTTTTCGCAAAGTGAAAAGGTTTTGCATAAATTATAGTAGGAAGAATCAAGGCTTGTCAAGCTTTCAACGGCTCTTTTGTCCTCAGATTTTTTCTAGTGGCCTTGACTAACAGGTGAACCCTTTGTACAATACTAACATACATTCTGCCCCCTTCGTTGAGTAAAACTTAACAAAGCACTCCATATCCGCTGTCTCACTAGCAGAGATAGGCGTTCTTCCCAGTAAAATACGAATCGTAAAGGAGGACTAAGGCTATGATCGGTCAGCCGGTAGCCCGTAACGATGCCTTAGAGAAAGTAACTGGTCTGGCCAAATACGCCGGGGACCTATCACGAGAGGGGATGCTCTACGCTAAGACACTCCGGGCTCGCTATCCACACGCCAGAATACGCCACATCGACACCCGCAAGGCCGAAGCCATGCCTGGGGTTGCAGCTGTGATCACTGCCAAAGATGTACCGGGGGAAAACGCCCATGGGCTTATCATTCACGATCAGCCGGTCCTTTGTGGGGATAAGGTGCGTTTCCTCGGCGATCCGGTAGCTGTGGTGGCCACCGTCTCTCCAGAGATAGCGGAGGCTGCTCTGGAGGCCATCGAAGTCGATTATGAACTGTTACCCGTCGTCTCCTCGCCCTTACAGGCGATGGAGCCGGATGCGCCAAAGGTTCACGAGGGCGGTAATATCCTCAAGCAATATGAGATCAGAATAGGCGACATAGCCGAAGGCTTTCGACAGGCAGACGTGATCGTGGAGAATACCTACGAGATTCCAACCCAGGAGCACGCCTTCCTGGAACCGGAGGCCGGTTTGGCCGTGCCCGATCCCGATGGGGGCGTAAGCATCTACGTCGGCAGTCAGAACCCCTACGATGACCTCCATCAACTGACCAGCATCCTGAAAATGGACGAATCCAAGGTCCGCATCTTTCACACCTACACCGGAGGCGCCTTTGGTGGCAAAGAGAGCTTGACCGTGCAAGCCCACTTGGCCATCCTGGCCCTGAAGACTGGCAAGCCGGTGAAAACCGTCTATTCACGTGAGGAGTCGATCCTCGTTCATGACAAACGGCACGCTATGATCATCAGGCACAAACTAGGGACGACCAAAGAGGGGCGCTTAACTGCTCTGGAGGCCCACATCATCGGTGATACAGGGGCTTATTGCTCTTTGGGTATACCGGTGCTCGGTCGTGTGGCCGTGCACATCGCCGGCCCCTACGCCGTACCTAATGCCGAGATTCGCTCCTATGCCGTTTATACAAACAACACCCCAGCCGGCGCCTTTCGTGGCTTTGGGGTGACCCAGGCCCATTTCGCCGCTGAGCAACAGATGGACATCCTGGCCCGGAGGCTTGGGCTTTCACCCGTTGAGATCAGGCTACGCAATGCTGTCGAAGTAGGGAAGAGATTAGGCACAGGACAAACGCTTAAGGCCAGCGTGGGGCTTAAGGAGACGATCCAAAAAGCGGTTGAGGCCTTCAACCGCTTGCCGAAGCCAGCGGGCCCAAACGTTGGTTGGGGCATCGCCTGCGGCTACAAGAATACGGGACTCGGTGTAGGGGTCGATGACTTCTCCTGTGCCCTCGTCACCCTTGACGACGAGGCGAGATTGGTGGTCAAGACAGGAGCGGCCGATGTGGGGCAAGGGCTCACCACAGTGCTGGGCCAAATTGCTGCCCAAGAACTGGGCGTACCCTATGAGGAGATTCGGGTCTCCTGTGGCAATACCTATGACAGCCCCAATGGTGGACCCACTACTGCCTCTCGCCAGACCTTCATCAGCGGGAACGCAGTTAAGATGGCGGCCGAGCAAGCTAGAGATAAGCTCCTGGATTTAGCAGCCAAGGAGCTGGGCGCGAAAGAAGATATAGAGGTGGCCAATGGGCAGTTCCGCAATCGAAAGGACCCCTCCAAGGCTATCCCCATCAAGGAGGTGTTAAGCTGGGCCTACGACTCCGGTTTGCGTACCCTGGGTGCCAGTGAATACCATGCGCCGGCGACCACGCCCATTGGAAAAGGTTTTGATTACCATTTCGCCTACGGCTTCGCCACGCAAATCGCTACGGTGAGGGTCGATGCGGAGACAGGTCAGGTGGACGTGCTTTCTCTGGTAGCCGCCCACGATGTGGGCCGGGCCGTTAATCCAACCTTAGTTGAGGGACAAATCCACGGTGGCTGTGCTATGGGGCTGGGGAATGCCCTTATGGAGAGGCTCGTCTTGGAGAATGGGGTGACGAAGACTGGGGATCTGCACGAATACCTGATACCTACAGCGATGGACGTGCCCCCAGGGATATCCTCGCTGATCGTCGAAGCCTTTCATCCGGATGGTCCCTACGGGGCGAAAGGTGTTGGGGAGGCGAGCTCCATACCAACAGCGCCGGCCATCACCAACGCCATCTTCAACGCCATCGGGGTGAGACTAACCAGACTGCCGGCCGCACCTCAAAGCATCGTGGCCGCATACAGGAAAACGAAAGAGGGAGAGATCGCTCCACGGGCTGAGTTTTAAGCGCCTGGGCTTTCCCTCAGTGAATCTAAACAGATTTAGCAACGGGGCAACGCTACCACCTATAGAAAGGAGCGAATATTGAGATGGGAGATCATCTATTATGACAACGCCGCATATCTCGCCAACGCACAGCCCACGTAATGTGCGCCATCTGAAATGTGTCCTCTGTGGACGAGAATTCTCACCCACAGAGACACTCTATACCTGCCTCGCCTGTGGGCCAGCAGGAATCCTAGAGGTCATCTACGATTACCCCTACATCGCCCAGCGCTTCACCAAGGAGATGCTAGCCAAGAATGCGGAGAGAAGCCTTTGGCGATATGCTCCGCTGCTGCCCATCAGCGACACTGAACGGTTTCCACCCCTTCAGGTTGGTTGGACCCCGCTTTATCCAGTCCAACGCCTCCGACGCCAGCTAGGCCTTGAAGAGCTATATGTTAAGGACGATGGACGCAATCCTACCGCCTCCCTGAAGGATAGGGCCAGCGCCGTAGGGATAGTCAAGGCCTTGGAGCTGGGGGCCAAGGAGGTGACTGGCGCCTCTACAGGGAACGCCGCCTCTTCGTGGGCCGGGGCATCCGCCTCCCTGGGACTGAAGAGCTACATTTTTGTCCCAGAGAAGGCCCCCAAGGCCAAGATCGCCCAGCTGCTCGTCTACGGGGCGAAGGTATTCGCCGTGAGGGGGACTTACGATCAGGCCTTCGACCTTTGTATCGAGGCTACCGAAAGGTTCGGTTGGTATAACCGCAACACGGCCTATAACCCCTATTTGGTCGAGGGGAAAAAGACCGTAGCCCTGGAAATCTGCGAGCAGCTGCACTGGGAGGTCCCTGATAAGGTTTTCGTGCCAGTCGGTGATGGCTGCATCATTAGCGGTGTCTGGAAGGGCTTTTACGACCTGCAACAATTGGGCTTTATCAACCGCCTGCCCCAGCTCGTCGCCTGCCAGGCCGAGGGCTCGCAGGCCATCAAGCTCGCCCTGGAGTCGGACGGCACGATCAGGCCAGTGGAGGCCAACACCCTGGCCGATAGCATCTCAGTATCCCTGCCCCGCAACGGGGTGATGGCTGTAAGAGATGTCCGCCGCTCCGCTGGCTTCGCTGTAAGCGTCACTGACGAGGAGATCCTGGCAGCGATAACCACCCTGGCGCGCAGCACCGGCGTCTTCGCTGAGCCAGCGGCGGCGGCCAGCCTCGCCGCGTTACAGAAACTGTTGGCTCAAGGTAGGATAGACCCCAAGGAGCGGATCGTGCTCCTGGCTACGGGCAATGGACTGAAGGATATCGAGAGCGCCTTGAAGGCGGTGGGGTCGCCCATGTCCATCGAGCCACGCCTGGACGATGTGGAGAAGGCCTTGTCCTAAATTTATTCTGCTTGAGGAGGTACTATGGCTGACCTTAGTGTAAGTATCTGCAGTTTAAAGTTTCCCAATCCGGTTATGCCCGCCGCCGGGCCCCCGGTGCGCGACGCAGCGCGCTGTCTCGCCGCCATCGAGGGCGGAGCAGGAGGCATCGTGACCAAGACGATATCAGTTAAGGCCGCTGATGTTCCTACCCCCAACATGGCCGAGATTAAGGGTGGGTTTCTCAACACGGAGTTATGGTCAGAGCTATCGCCTGAGGAATGGGTTGAGAAGGAATACCCAGCGATAAGGAAAGCGTGTAATCAGAGGGGCATACCGCTCATCGTTGGGCTCGGCTACACGGCCGACGATATAAAGCAATTAGCCCCTAAGATAAAGCCGTTCGCCGATGCCGTTGAACTCTCTACCCATTATCTGGGTGAGGACCCAGGGCCGATGGTAGCTACCATCAAGGCAGCCAAGCAGGCCCTGGATGTCCCTGTCTTCGTCAAGCTCAGCCCAGGGGTGCGGGACCTGATCATCGCGGCCAAGGCCGCCGAGGAGGCCGGAGCCGATGGACTGGTGGCCATCAACTCTATGGGACCTTGTTTTGGCATTGATATAGAGACCGGACGGCCCCTAATGGGAGGCAAGGAGGGTTATGGTTGGCTCTCCGGCCAGGCCATTAAGGCGCTGGCTTTGCGCTGTGTCTACGATGTTTGCTGCAACGTCAACATCCCGGTCATCGGTGTCGGGGGCATCTCTAATGGGCCAGATGCGATTGAGATGCTGATGGTCGGGGCACAGGCGGTACAGCTCTGCACGGCAGCTATTCTAAGAGGACCAACCATCTTCGGTCGAGTAGCTAAGGAGATGAATAAGTGGCTGGATGCCCATGACTACCACTCGCTTGCGGATGTCCAGGGACGAACGCTAAAGCTGCGCACGCAACGGGTAGCGACCTCCACCTACAACCTGGCCGCCCTCAAGCCACCCCAATTGGTCGCCGAGAAATGCACCGGATGCGGCTTGTGTGTGATCAGCTGTCTCTATGGGGCAATCACCTTGCCAGACAAGGTCATCGCCATCGATGAGAAAGCCTGCTGGCGTTGTGGGGTCTGCGTAAGCCGCTGTCGCTTTGGGGCTTTAAGCATCGGGGGGGCCGGCCACCGTCTAAATAGGGTGAGGCATCCAGGGACTGGGATACTGGCTCTAATCCCTGCGCCTGGTGCGGAAGTGGGCGTAGATCTCCTGCCGCCGTGATTGCTCATCTATGCTTACAATCCGACCATCCCGAACTACGACACGCCCGTCAATGATGACTGTATTGATATCCGTGGGACTCGTCGCAAAGGCCAGGTGGGAGAGAGCCAACTCTTTCGTCAGTCGGGCAGGGTGAGGTACATCCAGGATAAGCATATCGGCCCTTTTCCCTACCTCCAGCGATCCTATCTCTGCCCCAAGCCCGGCTACCTTGGCCGCCTCGCTGGTCACCATTCGTAGCGCCTGTCGCGCCGTCAATGCCTCCGGGCTCATAGCCGCAACACGGTGAAGCAAGAGGGAGAACTTCAGCTCCTGAAACATATTTAGGTTGTTATTACTGACCATGCTGTCAGTGCCTAGGCCAACTGGAATATCGTTGGCGAGGTAACGCGGTAGCGGCGCCACACCGCTAGCCAGCTTGGCGTTGCTGATCGGACAATGGGCCACCCGGGCACCGCTCTCCTTGAAGATACGAATATCCTCATCGTTCAGCCATACACAATGGTCGGCGATGGTATGCTCGTCCAAGATGCCCAGATCATGAACGTACTGCACGGGTGTTTTGCCAAACTGCTCCTGTATCGCCTGTACTTCCCGCCTGGACTCGGCCAGATGGAGATTAAAATCGATGCCCAGCCGGTTGGCCCATTCTTTGGAGCGAGCGAGCAGCTCGCTTGAACAGGTATAGGTCGAGTGCGCCCCCATAAAGACGGATACCAAACCCTCTCGACTATACTGCTCCTTTATCTTTCTGGTCATATCCCCGACAGATTCCAGATCAACGGGTACCTCGGTGCCAAACCAACTCGACAACGGCATAGCCCCGCAGACCAGGCGCACCCCCATCTCGGCCGCTATCTGGGCCGAGACGTAGGGCCAGGCTCGGCTACAATCCACCAGGCAAGTCGCCCCCGTCCGTACAGCCTCCAGGAAGCCGAAGTAGGTAGAATAGAAGCGATCCTCCTCGCTCATGGCAGCGATATGGGGGTTAAGAGACTGCAGCCAGGCGAACAGCTCCCCTTCTTCACCATAGCCACGCAAGGCGCTGAGAAACAGGTGGGTATGACAGTTGATCAAGCCAGGCATGACGACCTTGCCTGTGGCCTCAAGGCACTCCGCCCCAAGTGAGGGCAGATGTTTACCGATCGCCTCTATCCGCCCATCGCTGATAGCGATATCCGTATCCTCCAGAAAGCGATCCTCAGGGTCGCAGGTGTAGATGGAGCCACCTTCGATGAGCAATCTCTTCATCTAGTCTTCCCTTCTTCTGAACACTCTATCCCACTTTTCAAGGGCCGCCTTCAGCCCTTTCTCCTGAACGAGCCGACCGAAACTGGCGGTCTCCTCTGTAAGCAAAAGGAGAGTGAATATCTCCACACCGTAGGCCAGGGCGTTCTTTAGTCCCATCATTTCGTAGGCTCGGGACAGCCAAATTATGCCTGGGTCATAGCTTCCTGTCAATGTCCCTGTCAGAAACTCTCTGCACAAATACTTGACAAATATTCCAGCCCGCCTTTATAATGTTATCGCAAAGGTTTTTCGCATTACGAAAAATGCGTCATTGCTAGAATGTCTGGCCGTAAGAAAAGACTACGTTAAGCACCGCTGAGACTTAGCGTTTCTCTGATTTCAGGGGGTGATGAACAAAACTATAGACACCGGAAGTTGTTTGTACCTTAAGTGCCGTGTTTTAATTCTGCGAAAGGAGACTTGCTGTGAAAAGACAGCTGTTGCAACTGATCGTCGTCGTTCTACTGCTCAGTTTCGTCGCCAGCGCCTGTGTCCCAGCTGCGCCGGCCCCAACCCCAACACCAACTAAGGCACCTGTAGCTGCAGCTACACCGACGCCAACCAAGCCACCAGCGGCCACCCCCACCCCTGCCAATCCAGTGGATCAGGTGGAACTGAAGGGACCGGTGGAGATAGTCTATTGGCATACCTGGACTGGACCGCAAGCAAAGGTGCAGCAGGCGCTCATCGATGAATTCCAGAAGAAACATCCGAACATCAAGGTCAAGGCTGAGTACGCTGGCAACTGGACGCAGATCTTCCAAAAGGTCATGGCCGGCATCCAGGCCGGCTCCACACCAGACCTGGCCGTACTTTATGAGAACCAGATCGCTAATTGTGCCAAGGCCGGCGTGGCCGTGCCTCTGGAGAACTATGTCGCCAGCCAGAAATATGGGCTTTCCAAGGAAAGCATGGCCGACTTCTTCCCCGAAATTGTGGAGCGCTTCTATTTCCCCGAGGTTGGCAATAAGCTGTTCGGCTTCCCCTTCAGCGCCGACGCCTTCATCATGTACTATAACGAGGATATGCTGAAAGAGGCCGGCGTTAAGACTATTCCCCCGAAGACATGGGATGAGTTCCTGGAGGCCTGCAAGGCCGTAAAGAAGATAGGCAAAGAGGGTTATGCTATCCAGGCCGGCCCCTCCGCTATAAATGCCATAATGTTCTCCTTCGGGGGCAAGCCCTTCAGCGACGACTGGAAGACGACACTCTATGACCAACCGGCGGGGGTGAAGACCTACGAGTTATTGCAGACCATCATCAAGGAAAAGCTCGGCTATGCGGTCAAGATCGTACCCACCATCGGTGATGATTTCAACGACTTCGCCGCCGGCAAGGTGGCCTTCGTCATGCGGACAGCTATCAACCGGGCCTTCCTTAAAGAGGCCGTCAAGGGCAAATTCAAATGGAATGTAGCGCTGATCCCCCAAGCGGCTGATAATAAGAAGCCGAGTACAGCTATGTTTGGACCAGGCTTCGCCATTTTTAAGAGCACACCAGAGAAGCAGCTGGCCGCCTGGGAGTTTGCCAAATTCTGGACGAGCCGTGAGGCGACCGTGCAATGGGCTGTCGCTGGCGACTTTGTGCCGCTGCGCAAATCGGCCGTCGAGGACCCCAAGTTCAAGGAATACCTGGCTGCCGACCCGGTCAACAGGGGGGCATTCGATATCATGCCCTACACCCAGCGCGAGATGCCCAATCTGGCTGCCGTGAATGAAATCCGCCAGTATATCAATAACGCCACTGAGGCGGTGATCACCTTCAAGAAGAGCCCAGCAGAAGCAACCAAAGAGCTGACACAGCAATGTAACAAGCTGCTGGCTGAGAAAAGATAAGCGACCGCTGGGGTTTCGAAGTAAAAGGGGTCGAATAGCGGGGGAGTCCTGAGGGGTAGAGCCTCTCAGGCAAGGTTCTAGGAATGTCCCTTAGCCTGATGTCCCCTTTTCCCAAGGGAGGGGGAGGGGGGTAGTCCAGTAGGAGAAGGGGCGCAGCCCACTACCCTGGGAGTCCTTCGAAGAAGGATAGGGCTCCGCCTCGAAGAGTCTTCGACCTAGCAAATCTCCCCCCTTCGCCCGCAGGAGTAAGGGGTGATCAAGGAGGGCGCAGCCCCACTACTGGGAGTGAAACGGAATACAGCCTAGATCCACCCTCCTGCAAGGGGTAGTCCAGAAGGGGGATGAGAGCATTTTCCCCCAGATTAGGAATATCGCCAATTCTCCCCGGTGGGGAAGTCAAGGAGGGCACCCCCTCCTTGGAGTCCTTCGAAGAAGGGTAGGGCTCCGCCCTAGCAAATCTCCCCCTTCTCCCGCGGATTGAGGGAGTGTAGAGGGGCTTCGCCCCTCTGCTGGGGCTTGAGGTATCCCCAAACCTCTATTCTCCCCCTTCTCCCGCAAGGCGGGAGAAGGGGGCAGGGGGATGAGGGCATATACTGGCATATACTAAAGTATTAGGAGGAATCAATTATGCTTTTCGGGAAGGCCAAGAGGGTCATCCTCATCGGACTGGATGCCCTGATGCCAGAGATGGTGGAAAAGTTCGTGGCTGAGGGCAATATGCCCACCTTCGCCAAACTGATGGCCGAGGGGGTCTTCTCACCCATGTACTCCTCGCCACCCGTGGATACACCGACCAACTGGACCTCCCTGGCTACCGGCGCCTGGACGGGCACACATGGCAACAACACCTTCGGCGTCCATTTTCAGGGTGAACCTTTCGAGGTACGCCACGATCTGGGACCCAACATCTTCCCCAAGTTTCCTAACATCGCTAAGAATAACCTCAACCAGTTATCGCGGGCTGAGTACATCTGGCAGGCGGCGGAACGGGCAGGTAAGAAGTGTATCCTGGTCAACTATCCCGGTGGCTGGCCACCCAACATCAAGAAGGGCATTGTGGTTGATGGCTCCGGTCCCTACTCCTCCGTCCTCTCCCGCCTCAGTCATCCCAATCGCTACATCGCCGGT